>JAHRXD010000120.1 GCA_019104825.1 Comamonas sp. | reverse complement strand
CTGGCGCACCATGCCCAGGAAGCGGTTGTTCAGGGCGCAGATCACCACCGGCGTGCTGTACTGGAAGCAGGTGGCCAGCTCCTGGATGTTCATCTGGATGGAGCCTTCGCCGGTGATGCAGAACACCTCGGCATCGGGCTTGGCCAGCTTGATGCCCATGGCATACGGCAGGCCCACGCCCATGGTGCCCAGGCCGCCGGAGTTGATCCAGCGGCGCGGCTCGTCGAAGCGGTAGTACTGCGCGGCCCACATCTGGTGCTGGCCGACGTCGGAGGTGATGTACGCCTCGGTGTCCTTGGTCAGGTTCCACAGGGTTTCCACGACGTGTTGGGGCTTGATGACGTCGCCCTTGCCCTTGCTGTAGTGCAGGCAGTTGCGGCCGCGCCAGGCTTCGATCTGGTCCCACCATGCGGCCAGGGCGCCCGCGTCGGGGCGCTGCTCGGTTTCCTGGATCATGGCGATCAGCTCGGTCAGCACTTCCTTGACGTCGCCGACGATGGGGATGTCCACCTTCACGCGCTTGGCAATGACGGAGGGATCGACATCGACATGGATGATCTTGCGGTCTGCCGCCTGGAAGTGCTTGGGGTTGCCGATCACGCGGTCGTCGAAGCGGGCGCCCAGGGCCAGCAGCACGTCGCAGTGCTGCATGGCGTTGTTGGCTTCCATGGTGCCGTGCATGCCCAGCATGCCCAGGTATTTCTTGTCGCTGGCCGGGTAGGCGCCCAGGCCCATCAGGGTGTGGGTGATGGGGTAGCCCAGCATGTCCACCAGGGTGCGCAGCTCGGCGCAGGCATTGCCCAGCAGCACGCCGCCACCGGTATAGATGTAGGGGCGCTTGGCTGCCAGCAGCAGTTGCAGGGCCTTGCGGATCTGGCCGGAGTGGCCCTTGCGCACCGGGTTGTAGGAGCGCATCTCCACCTCGCGCGGGTAACCGGCAAAGGGGGTTTTCTTGAACGACACGTCCTTGGGAATATCCACCACCACCGGGCCGGGGCGGCCCGAACGGGCAACGTGAAAGGCTTTTTTCAGCGTCACGGCCAGATCACGCACATCCTTGACGAGGAAGTTGTGCTTGACCACCGGGCGGGTAATGCCCACGGTGTCGCATTCCTGGAAAGCATCCTGGCCAATGGCCCCCGTAGGCACCTGGCCCGCGATGATGACCATCGGAATCGAATCGGTATACGCCGTGGCGATGCCGGTCACGGCATTGGTCAGGCCGGGGCCGGAGGTGACCAGGGCCACTCCCACTTCGCCCGTGGCGCGGGCAAAGCCGTCGGCGGCATGGACGGCAGCCTGCTCGTGGCGCACCAGCACATGCTGGATGGTGTCCTGCTTGTAGAGCGCGTCGTAAATATAAAGCACCGCACCGCCGGGGTAGCCCCACAGGTACTGCACGCCTTCGGCCTGCAAGGCCTTGACGACGATTTCCGAACCCATCAGTTCAGGTGCGGGATTGGCGGGGGAAGAAGAAGCATCGGCAGCCTGCGCTGCCTGGGATTTGGAGAGTTCCATATGTGTGATTCAACCTTTGTGAATTTCTCTGACGAAAAACCTTCGGTGCCCCTTGCACGCAGCCCTTGTGGGACCGGCTTGGGACTTAGGGCCACAATCATGGGCGTTGCTACGTAACCGCCGAACCGTGACCCGTTTGCCTTTGCGCACTGCAATACATGCTGCAATGCGAGGCTTCATTATGGCACTGCAACATCGCGGCCCCCGCCCCTTTTACGGCGCAAGCCCACGCAATGCGATAATCCACCTTTTCCCGTAGGCGAGAGCGCCTGCACACCTTCCTTCCTTCACGTCCGCTGCCCCTTGGCCACCGCACAAGAGCTCAACAACTTCCTGCAAAGCGTCGATAAACGCGCTTTCAAACGCACCTTCTACCAGGTGCGTGACGAGGAGGCCGCCCTGGACATCGTGCAGGATAGTATGCTCAAGCTCAGCCAGCACTACGGCGACAAGCCGGTGCAGGAGCTGCCCATGCTGTTTCACCGCATCCTGGCCAACAGCACCCTGGACTGGTTCCGGCGACAAAAAACCCGCAATGCCCTGTTCACCAACCTGTCCGATCTGGAGCATGCTGCCGGTGCTGATCACGAAGACTTCGACTGGATGCAGACCTATGCCAGCAACGCCCAGGACAGTACCGACAACAGCGCCGAGACACTGACCGAACGCAAACAACTGCTGCAAAGTATTGAAAAAGAAATCCAAATGTTGCCCGCACGTCAACGTGAAGCCTTTTTATTGCGTTACTGGGAAGAGCTGGACGTTGCCGAAACGGCAGCCGCCATGGGCTGCTCCGAAGGCAGCGTCAAAACCCATTGCTTTCGGGCCGTGCAAGCCTTGAGCAAGGCTTTGAAAGCACAAGGAATCGAACTATGACGACCCCGGCCCCCTCCTGCTCCCCCCTGGACGAGCAGGCCCAAGAACGCTTTGCCCGTACCCTGGTGGCGCACCTGAACCACTCGCAGGAGGCATTGCCCTACGTCGTCACCGAGCGCCTGCGAGCCGCCCGCGAGCAGGCCGTGGCCCAGCGCAAGCGTGCCGGCACACCCCTGTACCAGCACGCCCCGGCAAGCCAGTTGCAAACGGCGGGCGCTGGTGGCAGCCTGCATGACAACACCCCGGTCTGGCTGCGCCGGGCGCTGACGCTGCTGCCCCTGCTGGCCCTGGCCATCGGTCTGGTCACCATCAGCGTGCAACAGGACCAGCGGGCCACCGTCGGCGTGGCCGAACTCGACGCCGAGCTGCTCACCAGCGCCCTGCCGCCGGACGCCTACACCGACCCCGGCTTCCTGCACTTCCTGCAGACCAGCCAGACCGCAACCCCCTGAATCGCTTCATAAGGTTCATCTCCCCTGCACGGCATGTCGCCCAGCTCTCCTCCGCCGCCTTTGCCATCCTCCACTTCCCGCCTTCCCCTGGCTCTGGCCGGGGCGGTACTGGCTGTGCTGGCGTGCATCGGCGTGTGGCTGCTGCCGTACATGGCCATGGCCCCCAGCGCCCTGCCGCCTGCGCTGGCCGTGCATGAAGGCGAGGGCAGCACGCGCCTGACCACCGACACCCCCAGCAAGCTGCGCCTGAGCAACGCCGGGCCAGAGTGGCAGGACATCACCGCCGCCCAGCGCAAGGTGCTGGAGCCGCTGCACCTGCAATGGCCCGCCATGGGGGCACTGACCAAGCGCCGCTGGCTGGTGCTGGCCGACCGCTACCCGCAAATGGATGAGAAGGAACAGGCCAAACTGCACGAGCGGATGCTCTCCTGGGCCACCCTGAGCGCCCAGCAGCGCAACCAGGCGCGGTTCAACTTCTCCAACGTCAAGCGCCTCACCCCCGCCGAACTGCTGGCCAAATGGCAGGAATACCAAGCCCTGACCGAGGCGGAAAAAGAGCGCCTCAAGGCCGAAGGCATCAAGGCCGAAAAAGAGCGCAAGGCCAAAAACACCCTGCGCAAACTCCGTCCCAAGCCGCCGGTCAGCCCTGCGCCGCTGCCTGAACCAACCCAGGTGCTGCCTGCCGAATCCCAGGCAGCCCCCGTCACCTCGGCCGTCACCACCGCCGCCCCGGTGCAGGCCACCGCCCTGCCGCCCCTGATCGAAGCCGCCCCGGCCCCGGTGCAGGTGCCCCAGCAGATGTACACCATGGAGCTGCCGCCCCTGAGTCCCCCCGCCCCCGAGGCGGCAGCCCCGGCCACCGCCCCGCAGCCGCAGCCGTGAAGGCGGCGGCCACGTTCCGGTTTCATCCATTTTCCGCCCCGACCCCACTCCACCATCGTTCTTCGGCATGTCTGCTTCTTCCCCCGCTTCCCGCACCCTGGCCCCGGCCGGCCTGACCCGGCGCATGGCCTGCTGGCTGTACGAAGGCATCGTGCTGTTCGCCCTGATGATGGTGGCCGTGCTGCTGCAAAGCGCCCTGGCCCTGCTGCTGCCGGCGCTCAACCACCCGGCCCTGCTGCAGGCAACCACCCTGGCGCTGTGGGGGGCGTATTTCATCTACTTCTGGCAACGCGGCCAGACCCTGCCGATGAAAACCTGGCGCATCACGGTGCTGGATGCGCAAGGCCGGCCCTTGAGCCGCGCCCGGGCGCTCACGCGCTACGCTTTTGGCTGGGTCTGGGGGCTGCCGCTGCTGGTACAGCTCACCCCCTGGCATTTGACGGTGCAGGCGCTGGCCATTGCCCTGGCCGCCTGGGTGGTGCTGTGGATGGCGGCCAGCCGCCTGCACCCGCAGGGCCAGTTCTGGCACGACGCCTGGGCCGGCACCCAGCTGGTGCAGGCCGCATGAACGCACCCCACCCCCACAAGGCCCGCCGGGGCTTCTCGCGCCTGTGGCATGCCACGGGGTATTCGCTGCAAGGGCTGCAGGCGGGTTGGCAGGAAAAAGCCTTCCGGCTGGAGGCGCAACTGGCCATCGTGCTGCTGCCTGCCGCCTTCTTCCTGGGCCAGACCTGGGTCGAGCGCATCCTGCTGGCGGGCAGCGTGCTGCTGGTGCTGATCGTCGAGCTGCTCAACAGCGGCATCGAAGCGGCCATCGACCGCATCGGCCCGGAGCTGCACCCTTTGTCGAAAAAAGCCAAGGACCTGGGCAGCGCCGCCGTCCTCCTGAGCCTGCTGCTGGTCGGCCTCGCCTGGGGCTGCGCCTTACTGGAAAGATTTCTGCCATGACAAGCACCACGACTGCTACGACCGTTTCCGAACCCACCTTCTCCCTGTGCGTGTACTGCGGTTCGCGCCCCGGCAGCGATGCCGCCTATCTGGAAGCGGCCACCGCTGTCGGCCAGTGGATCGGCCGGCACGGCGGCCAGCTGGTCTACGGCGGCGGGCGCACCGGCCTGATGGGCCAGGTGGCCGAGGCCACCCGCCAGGCCGGCGGGCGCGTGGTGGGCATCATTCCGCAGGCGCTGGTCGATCGGGAGGTCGCCAACGCCCTGTGCGACGAGCTGCACATCGTGGCCAACATGCACCAGCGCAAGGCCATGATGGCCGAGCGCAGCCATGCCTTCCTGGCCCTGCCCGGCGGCATCGGCACCTTCGAGGAGCTGTTCGAGGTCTGGACGTGGCGGCAACTGGGCTACCACGACAAACCCATCGGCCTGCTGAACGTGGCCGGGTATTACGACAGCCTGCTGCAATTCCTGCACTCGACGGTGACCAACGGCTTCCTGGGCGACTGGCAGATGGACCTGGTGCATAGCGGCGAGGACATCCCGCAATTGCTCGCCCATCTGGTCGAAGCGGCCGGCACCAGCCTGGAAAGCCAGGCGCTGGCCCAGCATATTTAAAAAAAGGAGCTGTTTCCGCATAAAAATAAATAATTTCAGCATTAAAAATACCTGAAATCCTTTTATAGAAAGCGGAAGCAGCTATCTTTTAATCAGACATCGAACTGCACCCCCTGCGCCAGCGGCAGGCTGTGGCCGTAGTTGACGGTGTTGGTGGCGCGGCGCATATAGGCTTTCCAGGCGTCCGAGCCGGCCTCGCGCCCGCCGCCGGTGGCTTTTTCGCCGCCAAAGGCGCCGCCGATTTCCGCGCCCGAGGTGCCGATGTTCACGTTCACG
>JAHRXD010000103.1 GCA_019104825.1 Comamonas sp. | reverse complement strand
ACGTTGGTCAGCACCTTGTTGGCCATGCCGGGCACCGAATTCTGTTCGTGCAGGATGAGCGGCTTGCCCGCCAGGGTGGCCATCATGCCGCCGGGAAAGCTGATGTAGCCGCCCAGGCCGATGACCACATCCGGGCGCACGCGCCGCACCACGGCCCAGGCCTGGGCAAAGGCCTTGAGCAGGCGCAACGGCAGCAGCGCCAGCGTCAGCAGCCCTTTGCCGCGCACGCCGGAAAAGTCGATTTTCTCCAGGGGGAAGCCCTGGGGCGGCACTAGGCGCTCTTCCATGCTGCCGGGCGCCCCCAGCCAATGCACGCGCCAGCCCTGTTCGCGCAGGGCCTGGGCCACGGCCAGACCGGGGAAGATGTGCCCGCCCGTGCCGCCGGCCATGACCAAGGCAGTTTTTTGTGTAGCACTCATCACGCTCTCCTGGGGCTTTGCAATGCTTTGTTCTCGTAATCCACACGCAGGACAACGGCAACAGCTATCAAATTGAATAATATGGCCGAGCCGCCAAAGCTCATCAGCGGCAGCGTCAGCCCCTTGGTGGGCAGGGCGCCCAGGTTCACGCCCATGTTGATGAAGGCCTGAAAACCCATCCAGATGGCGACGCCCTGGGCCACGAGGCCGGAAAAGACGCGGTCGAGGATGATCGCCTCGCGCCCGATCTCGGTCATGCGCCGCATGAGCCAGTAGAAGGCGAAGATCAGCACCATCAGGCCGACGAAGCCGAACTCCTCGCCGATCACCGAGAACAGGAAGTCGGTGTGCGCCTCGGGCAGCCAGTGCAGCTTTTCCACGCTGCGGCCCAGGCCGACGCCGGAAAACTCGCCGCGCCCGATGGCGATCAGCGCGTGCGTGAGTTGGTAGCCCTTGCCCAGGGCGTGTTCCATGTCCCAGGGATTGAGGTAGGCGAAGATGCGCTCACGCCGCCAGGGCGAGGTGGCGATCATCAGCACGAAGGCCCCCACCACCAGGGCGCCCATGCCGAAGAACATGCGGGCATTGACCCCGCCCAGGAACAGAATCCCCATGGCGATGATGACGATCACCAGGAAGGCGCCCATGTCCGGCTCGGCCAGCAGCAGCACGCCGACCAGCAGCACGGCAAAGGCCATGGGCAGCACGGCGCGGAAAAAACGTTCCTTCACGTCCATGCGCCGCACCATGTAGTCGGCGGCGTACAGCAGCACGGCGAACTTGGCCAGCTCGGACGGCTGGAAGTTCATCACCCCCAGCGACAGCCAGCGCCGCGAGCCATTGACGGAAACGCCGACGTGGGGAATCAGCACGATCACCAGCAAGACCAGCGCCAGCAGGAAGATGCGCGGCGCCAGCTTCTCCCAGCGCTCCATCGGAATCTGGAAGGCCAGCAGCGCGGCGACAAAGCCCACGCCCAGGGAGATGGCGTGGCGCATGGCGAAGTGGTAGGGCAGGATTTTGCCGAAGCGCGGGTTGTCGGCCATGGCGATCGAGGCCGAATAGACCATCACCAGCCCCCAGGCCAGCAGGCCGATGACCACCCAGATCAGGCTTTGGTCCAGGCCCAGCACCGTCGGCGGCAGCGCCTTGCTGCGGTACTGGGCATCGCCCACGCGCACGGGCAGCACGTCCACCGGCTTGTCCTGCGGGCCGCGCAGCCAGCCGGCCACCCGCTGGCGCAGCGAACGGGGCCGGCTGGGCGCGGCGGCCTGGGTGGCGGTTTGCCTGGCCATCAGCCGCCCGCTTCCAGCACCTGCCCGGCGTCCTCGGCCAGCGCCTGCACGGCGGCGACGAACACTTCGGCGCGGTGCGCGTAGTCGCGGAACATGTCCAGGCTGGCGCAGGCGGGCGAGAGCAGCACCGCATCGCCGGACTGCGCCTGGGCGCGGGCCAGCTGCACCGCGCCGGGCAAGTCGGCAGCATCGTGCAGCGCCACGCCGCAGTGGGCCAGCGCCTGGCGGATGTGCGGGGCATCGCGCCCGATCAGCACCACGGCCCGCACGTACTGGGCGATGGGGTCGGCCAGCGGGGCGAAGTCCTGCCCCTTACCGACGCCGCCCAGGATCAGCACGATGCGCTGCTGCGGCCCCAGCCCGTGCAGGGCGGCCACCGTCGCGCCGACGTTGGTGCCCTTGCTGTCGTCGAAATACTCCACGCCCTCGACCACGCCGATGGACTGCACCCGGTGCGGCTCGCCCCGGTATTCGCGCAGGCCGTACAGCAGCGGCGCCAGCGGGCAGCCCGCCGCCTGGGCCAGGGCCAGCGCGGCCAGGGCGTTGCAGGCGTTGTGCAGGCCGCGAATGCGCAGGGCATCGGCCGGCAGCAGGCGTTGCAG
The DNA here is from genome assembly GCA_019104825.1 of Comamonas sp. Classification (GTDB taxonomy): domain Bacteria; phylum Pseudomonadota; class Gammaproteobacteria; order Burkholderiales; family Burkholderiaceae_C; genus Comamonas; species Comamonas nitrativorans. The sequence goes on along the minus strand of JAHRXD010000103.1, from coordinate 8,884 downwards.
GTACAGGCTGCCGTCCGGCCCGGCCTCGTCATGGGCACGCACCAGCCAGCGCATACCGTTCACTTCTTCCAGGCCGAAGTCGCCCGGCTGCTGCGGCAGGTTGTTGCCGAAGGTGACATGCCAGCGCGGTTGCAGCTTGCCGCCCTTGCCCTTGGCCTTGCCTTTGGCCTGAACGGGGGCGGGCAGCATGTCCATGACGGCGCAGTCCTGACGGTTCAGCACCATGCAGCCCTCGGCGCCGAAAATTCGCGCCTTGGCCGCCGCATAGGCCGCCATGCTGCCGTGCCAGTCCAGGTGGTCTTGCGTGACGTTCAGCACCACGGCGGCAGTGGGTGCGAAGTCCTGCACGCCGTCGAGCTGAAAGCTGGACAGCTCCAGCACCCACGCCTGGGGCAAGTCCTGCGCGGCGATGCGCTGGGTGAGGGTGTCGAGCAGGCTGGGGCCAATGTTGCCGGCCACGGCCACCGTGAGGCCCGCATGTTCCAGCAACTGGCCGGTGAGCGCGGTGACGGTGGTCTTGCCGTTGGTGCCGGTAATCGCCAGCACCTTGGGCGCGTAGCCGTGCTGGCGGGCCAGCGCCGCCAGGGCGCGGGCGAACAGATCCAGCTCGCCGCCCACCGGCAAGCCGATGGCGCGGGCAGCGTCGAGTACCGGGGCGGTATCGTGCGGGGTCAGGCCGGGCGAGCGGTAGACGCTGGTCACGCCCTGCCCGGCAATCAGTTCGGCGGTGAACGGCCCGGCGATGAACTGGGCCTCGGGCAATTGCGCCTGCAACACCGCCAGTTGCGGCGGTGCGGCGCGGGTATCGGCCACCGTGACCTGCGCCCCGGCGCGGGCGCACCAGCGGGCCATGGCCAGCCCGGATGCGCCCAGGCCCAGCACCAGCACGCGCTGGCCGTGCAGGGGCTGGTCGGCGCCCTGCGGCCACGCGGCGGGGATGGGGGGCCATTCCGCCGGGGCCAGCGGCAGGTCGGCCTGCGCATCGGCAGCGGGGGCAGCGGCCTGCGCGGCGGCGTCCTCGTCCTGAAAAATCTGGGCGACGAAGGCGGCGGCATCGCTGGCTGCCGTCAACTTGGTATTTTCAGGAGCTTGTTCCGCTTTCTGTTCAATGGTTTCAGGTACTTTCATATCTGAAATCGTTGCTTCATCAGCGCAAGAAGCTATGTTTTCAATATCCTGGGTCATGATCGGTTTACCGCAGCTTGAGGGTGGACAGGCCGATCAGGCACAGCAGCATGGTGATGATCCAGAAGCGCGTGACGACCTGGGTTTCCTTCCAGCCGCTTTTCTCGAAGTGGTGGTGCAGCGGGGCCATTTTCAAAAGGCGTCGCCCTTCGCCGTAGCGCTTCTTGGTGTATTTGAAGTAGGCCACCTGGAACATGACGGACAGCGCCTCCAGCACGAAAATCCCGCCCATGATGGCCAGCACGATCTCCTGGCGCACGATGACGGCGATGGTGCCCAGCGCCCCGCCCAGGGCCAGCGCCCCCACGTCGCCCATGAAGATCTGCGCCGGGTGGGCGTTGAACCACAGAAAGGCCAGCCCCGCCCCGGCCATCGCGCCGCAGAACACCAGCAGCTCGCCCGTGCCGGGGATGTGCGGCAGGTGCAGGTACTTGGCGTAGGTGCTGCTGCCGGTGACGTAGGCAAAAATGCCCAGCGAGGCCGCCACCAGAATCACCGGCATGATGGCCAGTCCGTCCAGCCCGTCGGTCAGGTTCACTGCATTGCTGGCGCCGACGATGACCAGATAGGTCAGCACGACAAAGCCCAGCACGCCCAACGGGTAGCTGACCTGCTTGAAGAAGGGCAGCATCAGCCCGGCCTGCGGCGGCAAGTCCATCGAAAAGCCCGACTGCACCCAGGTGACGAACAGCTCCAGCGCCCGGCCATTGCTGCTTTCGGAAATGCTGAACACCAGCGCCAGCGCGGCCAGCAGGCCGATGATGGATTGCCAGAAATACTTCTCGCGCGAGCGCATCCCCTCGGGGTCTTTATTGACCACCTTGCGCCAGTCGTCCACCCAGCCGATGGCGCCAAAGCCCAGGGTGACGATCAGCGTCGTCCAGACGAAGCGGTTGTCCGGCTCGAACCACAGCAGGGTGGAAACGGCGATCGAAAACAGAATCAGCACCCCGCCCATCGTCGGCGTGCCGCTTTTGACCAGATGCGTCTGCATGGCGTAGCCGCGAATCGGCTGGCCGACTTTCAGCGCCGTCAGCATCCGGATGGCCTTGGGGCCGATCCACAGGCCGATGAGCAAGGCGGTCATCGCCGCCATCACGGCGCGGAAGGTGATGTACTGCACCACGCGCAAAAACGTCCAGTCCGGCTGCACGCTTTGCAACCACTGGGCCAGCCAAATCAACATACTGCTGCTCCCTGCTCTGTGCTGGCCGCCTGCAGCGCCTGCACCACCTGTTCCATGCGCATACTGCGCGAACCCTTGACCAATACGCTGGCCGCACCGGCCTGCACCGCCGCCTGCACCGCGGCCTGCACCGCCGCCATGTCATCGCCATGCCAGCCTGCCGGGCCGAATGCGGCCACCGCGCCCTGGCTTTGGGGGCCAAGGGCTATCAATTTATCAATTCCGGCGGCACGGGCGCTGGCCCCCACCTCGGCGTGGAAGGCTGGCCCCTGGTCGCCCACCTCGCCCATATCGCCCAGCACCAGCAGGCGCGGGACGGGCAGCTCGGCCAGCACGGCAATCGCCGCCTGCACCGAATCGGGGTTGGCGTTGTAAGTGTCGTCCACCAGCGCCACGGTGCGCCCCTGCCAGGGCAGGGCCAGCGCCCGGCTGCGGCCCTGCACCGGCACAAAGTCCTGCAAGCCCTGGGCGATGGCCGCCAGCGGCACGCCCGCCGCCAGGGCGCAGGCGGTGGCTGCCAGGGCATTGCGCACGTTGTGCCGCCCGGCAATGTGCAGGCGGGTGGCGAAAGCGCCTGCCGGGGTGGCAATCTCCACCTGCCAGCCGTCGCCCTGCCAGATGGCCGTGGGGACTTGCACATCGGCATCCGCACCGCCAAACGTCAGCACCTTGCGCGGCCCGGCCAGGCTGCGCCACAGCGCCGTGAAGGCATCGTCTGCCGGGAACACGGCCACGCCGTCGAGGGGCAGCAGGCCCAGCACGCTGCCGTTTTCCTCGGCCACGGCCTGCACGGTGTGCATGAACTCCTGATGCTCGCGCTGGGCGTTGTTCACCAGCGCCACGGTGGGTTGGGCGATGCGGGCCAGCTCGGCAATCTCGCCGGGGTGGTTCATGCCCAGCTCGACCACGCCCAGGCGGTGCTGGCCGGTCAGGCGCAGCAGGGTCAGGGGCACGCCGATGGCGTTGTTGAAATTGCCGCGCGTGGCAAAGCCGCCCTCCCCCGCTGCGGCGGTCAGGATGCTGGCCAGCATCTGCGTGACGGTGGTCTTGCCGTTGCTGCCGGTGACGGCGATCAGCGGCAGGCTGAACTGGCTGCGCCAGCCAGCGGCCAGCGCCCCCAGGGCGGCGGTGGTGTCCGCCGCCTCGATACAAGGCAGGCCGGGCAGGCTGCGGCCTGGCTCCACCACGGCAGCCGCCGCGCCGGCTGCCTGGGCCTGGGCGAGAAAATCGTGCGCATCCATGCGTTCGCCGCGCAGGGCGACGAACAAGTCGCCGGGCTGCACGCTGCGGCTGTCGGTATGCACGCGCCGGATGGCGATGCGGCCTGCATCGGCGTTCTGCTGAGGCTGGGACGGTGCAATCCAGGCCGCTGCCTGGGCCAAAGTCATCATGGCAAGCTACTTTCCTTGACGGGCCTGCACTGCACGGCGGGCCTCTTGCAAATCGGAGAACGGGCGTTTCACGCCCTGGGCGTCCTGGTAATCCTCATGGCCCTTGCCCGCCAGCAGGATTACGTCGCGGGCATCGGCGGCGGCCACGGCCTGGGCAATGGCGGCGGCGCGGTCGATTTGGCAAGGCGTACCGGGCCGCATCCCGGCCAGCACGTCCTGCACGATGGACTGCGGGTCTTCCAGGCGCGGGTTGTCGCTGCTCACCAGCACGGCATCGGCGCCTTGCTCGGCCGCAGCGCCCATCAGCGGGCGCTTGCGGGCATCGCGGTTGCCGCCGCAGCCGAACACGCACCACAGCCGCCCGCCCCGCGCCTGCGCCAGGGGGCGCAAGGCCGCCAGGGCCTGCACCAGGGCATCGGGGGTATGGGCATAGTCCACCGCCACCAGGGGCTGGCCTTGTTCCGCAATCTGCTGCATCCGCCCCGGCACGGGCTGTAGGCTGGCGCAGGCGGCCACGGCCTGTTCCAGACTCAGCCCCTGGCCGCGCAAGGTGGCCAGCACGCCCAGCAGGTTGCTGATGTTGTACTGGCCGATCAGCGCCGTCTGCATGGGCAGGCGCTGCGCCTCTTCGACCACCGTGAAGGCCAGTCCCTGGACGGTATGCACGATGTCCGCCGCCATCAGCCGGGCAGGGTGTTGCAAGGCGACCGTCCACACGTCCAGGCCGGGGCGTCCGGCCAGGGTCTGCGCCAGTTCCCGGCCCTGGGCATCGTCCACATTCACCACCGCCACGCGCAGGCCGGGCCAGTCGAACAACTGGGCCTTGGCCTGCCAGTAGGCCTCCATGCTGCCGTGGTAGTCGAGGTGGTCTTGCGTGAAGTTGGTGAAAACTACAGTATCGATAGCTGTTCCCGCAAGCCGTTGTTCAACAATACCGATGGAAGACGCCTCAATCGCGCACTGCTCTGCGCCACGCGCTACAAAATCTGCGAATGCCGTTTGCAGCAGCACCGGGTCGGGCGTGGTCATGCCGGTGCTGGCGAAATCCGGGGCCATGCCGACGCCCAGGGTACCGACCATGGCGCAGCGCGGCAGCGCATGGGCCAGCCACCAGGCGGTGCTGGTCTTGCCATTGGTGCCCGTCACGGCCAGCACCCGCAGGCGCTGCGCGGGCTGGCCCAGCCACTGCGCGGCCAGCAGGCCGGTGGCGGCTTTCAAACCAGTGAAGCTGGCGATGCGCCCATCGTCCAAGTCAAAGGCAAACACCTGCGCCCCGGCCTGTTCCACCAGGCAGGCGGCAGCGCCTTGCTGCAACGCCTGCGCGACAAAGGCGCGGCCGTCCACGGCGGCGCCCGGCCAGGCAATGAAAACGTCGCCCGGCTGCACCTGACGGCTATCGGTGCGCAAGCGCCCGCTGCCGGCACGTTCGCGCAGCCAGGCCAGGGCGGCAGGCAGATCGGATAAATGGTGGAGTGAATGGCTCACAAGGATTCCTCTATGGGGTTGGCAACGATTTGCGGCTGCACGGCCATGTCCGGTGCCACGCCCAGCAGACGCAGGCTGTGCTGCACCACGGTGCTGAACACCGGCGCGGCCACGGTGCCGCCGTAGAAGGTGCCGTTGCTCGGCTCGTCGACCATCACGGCGACGATGATGCGCGGCTCCTCGATCGGCGCCAGACCGGTGAACCAGGCGCGGTACTTGCCCACGGCGTAGCCCTTGCCGACCTGCTTGCGGGCCGTGCCCGACTTGCCGCCGACCGAATAGCCCTGGGTCTGCGCCCGCTGCCCGGTGCCGCCCGGCCCGGTGGCCAGGGCCAGCATCTGGCGCACGGCATTGGCGGTTTTCACCGAAAAGATCGGCACGCCCGCCGGCGGCTGTTCCAGCTTCAGGACCGAGGCGGGAATCACCCGCCCGTCGTTGGAAAACACGGTGTACGAACGGGCCATCTGCAACAGGCTGGCCGACAGCCCGTAGCCGTACGACATGGTGGCCTGCTCGATGGGCCGCCAGCTTTTGTACGGACGCAGCCGCCCGCTGGCCGCGCCGGGAAAGGCGATTTGCGGCTTCTGCCCATAGCCGACGGCGGAAAACGTCTCCCACATCTGCTGGGCGGTGAGCTGCTGGGAAATCTTGGTGACGCCGACGTTGCTGGACTTCTGGATGACGCCCTCCACCGTCAGCACCCCGTAGTTGTGCGTGTCGGAGATGGTCGAGCCGGTCACCGTCATGCGTCCCGGCGTGGTGTCGATCAGGGTGCCGGGCTTGTACTTGCCGGACTCCAGGCCCATGGCCACGGTGATCGGCTTGACCGTCGAGCCGGGCTCGAACACATCGGTAATGGCGCGGTTGCGCAACTGCTCGCCGGTCAGCTTCTTGCGGTTGGACGGGTCGAAGCTGGGGTAGTTGGCCAGCGCCAGCAGCTCCCCGGTGTGCGCATCCATGACCACGACCGAGCCGCCCACGGCCTTGTGCGCCATGACCTGTTCCTTGATCTTCTGGTAGGCGAAAAACTGAATCTTGCTGTCGATCGACAACTGGATGTCGCGGCCATCGATGGGCGGGATTTCCTCGCCCACGCCTTCGACCACCCGGCCCAGACGGTCCTTGATGACGCGGCGCGAACCGGCCTGGCCGGCCAGGTCTTTTTCAAAGGCCAGCTCCATGCCCTCCTGGCCCTGGTCTTCCACGTTGGTGAAGCCGACGACGTGGGCCGCCGCCTCGCCCTCGGGGTATTCGCGCTTGTACTCGCGCGTCTGGTGGATGCCTTTGACGCCCAGCGCCTTGATCTGCAGGCCCACGTCCCAATCGAGCTGGCGCTTGAGCCAGACGAAGGACTTGTCCGAATCCAGCCTTTGGCGCAGCTGCGCCAGGGGCATGTCCATCAGCTTGGCCAGTTGCGGCAGCTTGGCGGTAATTTCTCCATCGTCAAGATCGATGTCTTCGGGAATGGCCCAGATGCTGGCCGCCGGCACGCTGGAGGCCAGAATCAGCCCGTTGCGGTCCAGAATGCGCCCGCGGTTGGCCACCAGTTCGATGGTGCGGGCAAAGCGCACTTCGCCCTGGCGCAGGAAAAAATCGTTGCCGATGAGCTGCACATACGCCGCCCGCCCGGCCAGCCCGAGAAAACCGCCGGCCACCAGCATCATCACCAGGCGGCTGCGCCAGAGCTGGGTTTTGTGCGCCAGCAGGGGACTGGTGCCATAGGTCACGCTGCGCATCAGTGCTCCCCCACCCCCCGGTTGTCGCGCACGTAGGCCGTAATCGCCGGAGTGGCGGCCTGCAATCCCTGCTGCTGGGCCAGGTGTTCGATGCGCCCGGGGGCAGACTGCGCCCGCTGCTCGACCTGCAGCCGTTCGCGCTCCGTCTCCAACTGGCGACCCTTGGTGATGGTCTGGTCGAGTTCGGTGAACAGGCGCCGCGACGCGTACTGGGTCTGCACCAGGTACAGGGCGCTGACGATCACCGCCAGCAGCAACAGCAGGTTGATGCGCAGCATTCCCGCCCTCTTACGCCACGTCGGTGCGCTGCGCCACGCGCATCACGGCGCTGCGGGCGCGGGGGTTGGCCGCCACTTCGGCTGCGCCGGGCTTGATGCGCTGCACCGCCGTCAGCCGCATCGGCTGCGGCGCGGCCAGCGGCATGCGCCGGTCGTAGACCTCTTTGGAATGCTCGGCCATGAATTGCTTGACGATGCGGTCTTCCAGCGAATGAAAGCTGATGACGGCCAGCCGCCCACCCGGTTGCAGCACCTGCAAACTGGCGGCCAGCGCCTGCTCCAGCTCCTGCAACTCGGCATTGATGAAAATGCGCAGCGCCTGAAAGGTGCGCGTGGCCGGGTTCTGCCCTGCTTCGCGCGTTTTCACCACGCGGGCGACCAGACTGGCCAGTTCCGCCGTGGTCTGCAACGGCCCCTGGGCTTCGCGCTGGGCGACGATGGCCTTGGCAATGGCGAAGGCAAAACGCTCCTCGCCGTAGTTGCGGATGACGTCGGTGATCTGCTGCACCTCGGCATCCGCCAGCCAGTCGGCCACGCTCATGCCGCGCGTGGTGTCCATGCGCATGTCCAGCGGGCCATCGAAACGGAAGCTGAAGCCGCGCTGCGGCGTATCGATCTGCGGGGAACTGACGCCTAGGTCGAGCAGAATGCCCGCCACGCTGGCCGGCGGCAGCTCGGCCATATGGCAAAAGCCCTCGTGCCGGATGCTGAAACGCTCGTCCTGGATTTGGGCGGCCTCGGCAATGGCCTGCGGGTCTTTGTCGAAGGCGATCAATCGCCCCTGCGGCCCCAGCTGCGCAAGCAGCAGCCGGGAATGCCCGCCGCGCCCGAAGGTGCCATCGACCCAGGTGCCGGCGGGCTGCGGCCCCCTGTCGGCCAGCAAGGCCTGCACCGCTTCATTGCGCAAAACCGTAACGTGTTCAAGCGGTGGAGGATTCAAAACAGCAGCCTTGGTGAGAAAACGACAAACCCTCTGGTACGTGGAAACCAGAGGGTCAGGATTTTAAGCGACGGCTTCGCCCGGAGGCGCCCGCTATGCCTTAGAACACGCTCTTACAAAATGTAGCGTGACAAATCTTCATCTTTGCTCAATTGCTCCAGCCGGGCATCGACGTAGGCCGCGTCGATGACCACGGTCTGGCCCTGGTGCCTGACGGCATCGAAGCTGACCTCGTCCAGCAACCGCTCCATCACCGTCGACAAACGGCGGGCGCCGATGTTTTCCGTGCGCTCATTCACCGTGAAGGCCGTGTGCGCCAGGCGGACGATGCCCTCGGGCGTGAACTCCAGCGTCACGCCCTCGGTGGCCAGCAGAGCCTGGTACTGTTTGACCAGACTGGCGTGGGTCTGCGTCAGGATAGCCTCGAAGTCCTGCACCGACAGGCTGTCCAGCTCCACGCGGATCGGAAAACGCCCCTGCAGCTCGGGAATCAGATCGCTGGGCTTGGACAGGTGAAACGCCCCCGAGGCGATGAACAGGATGTGGTCGGTCTTGACCATGCCGTACTTGGTGTTCACCGTGGTGCCCTCGACCAGCGGCAGCAGATCGCGCTGCACGCCCTGGCGCGAGACTTCGGCGCCGCCGCCTTCCTGGCGCGAGGCCACCTTGTCGATCTCGTCCAG
>JAHRXD010000077.1 GCA_019104825.1 Comamonas sp. | reverse complement strand
CGTGAAGATTTACTACAAGGATGCGTTTGCCAAACACGGCAAGCTGTTCGACGAGCTGGGCATCAACGTGAACAACGGCATGGCCACGCTGTACGAAAAAATCCAGACCCTGCCCACTTCGCTGCGCGAAGAAATCATCGAAGACCTGCACGCTTGCCACGAGCACCGCCCCGAGCTGGCCATGGTGGATTCGGCCAAGGGTATTACCAACTTCCACTCGCCCAACGACATCATCGTGGATGCCTCGATGCCCGCCATGATCCGCAACGGCGGCAAGATGTGGGGCTCGGACGGCAAGCCGTACGACTGCAAGGCCGTGATGCCCGAGTCCACCTTTGCCCGCATCTACCAGGAGATGATCAACTTCTGTAAATGGCATGGCAACTTCGACCCGCGCACCATGGGCACCGTGCCCAACGTGGGCCTGATGGCACAAAAGGCCGAGGAATACGGCAGCCACGACAAGACCTTTGAAATCCAGGAAGACGGTGTGGCCAACATCGTGGATCTGGCCACCGGCGAAGTGCTGCTGACGCAAAACGTCGAGCAGGGCGACATCTGGCGCATGTGCCAGGTCAAAGATGCGCCCATCCGCGACTGGGTGAAGCTGGCCGTGACCCGTGCCCGCAACTCGGGCATGCCCGCCATCTTCTGGCTGGACCCCTACCGCCCGCACGAGGCCGAGCTGATCAAGAAGGTGGAGCGCTACCTGAAAGACCACGACACCACCGGCCTGAACATTCAGATCATGAGCCAGGTACGCGCCATGCGCTACACGCTGGAGCGCGTGGCCCGTGGGCTGGACACCATCTCGGTGACTGGCAACATCCTGCGCGACTACCTGACCGACCTGTTCCCCATCCTGGAGCTGGGCACCAGTGCCAAGATGCTCTCCATCGTGCCCCTGATGGCCGGTGGCGGCATGTACGAAACCGGCGCGGGTGGCTCGGCCCCCAAGCACGTTCAGCAGCTGGTGGAGGAAAACTACCTGCGTTGGGATTCGCTGGGCGAGTTCCTGGCCCTGGCCGTGTCGCTGGAAGACCTGGGCATCAAAAACAACAATGCCCAGGCCAAGCTGCTGGCCAAGACCCTGGATCAGGCCACCGGCAAGCTGCTGGACGAAAACAAGTCCCCCGCCCGCCGCGTCGGCCAGATCGACAACCGGGGCAGCCAGTTCTATCTGTCCCTGTATTGGGCACAGGCCCTGGCGGCACAGACGGAAGACGCCGCCCTGGCGGCCAAGTTTGCGCCCTTGGCCAAGGAGCTCACCGACAACGAGGCAGCCATCGTCGCCGAGCTGGCGGCGGTGCAGGGCAAGCCGGCCGACATCGGCGGCTACTACCAGCCCGACCTGGCCAAGCTGGATGCCGTGATGCGTCCCAGCGCCACGTTCAATGCCGCCATCGCGGCCATTGCCTGATTGGCCTGATGGCATGAACGCATGAGGCCAGCCGCCTTGCAGCGCTGAATGCAACGCCACCGCAAGGTGGCGTTTTTTTATGACAATGCTTTTTTAGGAGCTTCTACCGCTGTATTTATAAGTATTTCAATGTGTTTTATCTTTGAAAACTTTGTATATAAAGCGATAAAAGCTATTGTTTTTATGAAAAATCACCAAATCTCCACCCACTTGATTCACCATCCCTACCAGGCGCCCCAGGATTTTGCGGCCCCGCAATTGCCGGTGCATAAGGCCTCCACCGTGTTTTTCCCGGACGTGGCGACGATGCGTTCGCGCCGCTGGCTGGACAAAAGCGGCTACACCTACGGGCTGCACGGCACGCCCACGTCCTTTACGCTGGAAGAGCGTCTGTGCGCCCTGGAAGGCGGCAAACAGTGTTTGCTGGTGCCCAGCGGGCTGGCGGCGATCAGCACCGTGTCGCTGGCATTGCTCAATCAGGGCGACGAGGTGCTGATCCCCGATAACGCCTACGGCCCGAACAAGGACTTTGCCGAGCATGAGCTGTCGCGCTACGGCATCCGCCACACCTTTTTCAATCCCATGGACATCGAGGGCTTGCGCCGCAAACTCGGCCCGGCCACCAAACTGGTGTGGCTGGAGGCGCCGGGTTCGGTCACCATGGAGTTTCCCGATCTCGTCGCCCAGGTGCAGTGCGTGCAAAGCCACGGTGCACTGGTCGCCCTGGACAACACCTGGGGCGCGGGCCTGGCCTTTTTGCCCTTCGACCTGCTGCGCGATGGCGGCAGCCTGGGCGTCGACATCTCGGCCCATGCCCTGACCAAATACCCCAGCGGCGGCGGCGATGTGCTGATGGGCAGCATCACCACCCGCGACCCGGCGCTGCACATGCGCCTGAAGCTCACGCACATGCGCCTGGGCCTGGGGGTGGGGATGAACGATGTCGAGCTGGTGCTGCGCTCCCTGCCCAGCACGGCCCTGCGCTACCACGCGCAGGATAAGACGGCCCGCCAACTGGCCGCCGCGCTGCAACGCCAGTCGCTAGTGGCCCAACTGCTGCATCCGGCCTTTGCCGGCAGCCCCGGCCACAGCCACTGGCAGCAACTGTGCGCTACGCAGGACAGCCCTGCGGGGACAGCGGCCGGTATCTTCAGCGTGGTGCTGGCTGCGCCGCAAAGCCAGGTCGATGACTTCTGCAACCGTTTGCAGCTATTCCGACTGGGCTATAGCTGGGGCGGCCACGTCAGCTTGGTCATGCCCTATGGCCTGGATGAGATGCGCAACCTGGGCCGGGGGCAGGTGGCCGCTGGCTGCCTCGTGCGCCTGTGCCTCGGCCTGGAAGACGGGGCCGATCTGGAGCAGGATTTGGCCCAGGCCTACACCCAGGCGTTTGCGCAGGATTGGCGGCAGTAGCCACGAGGGGTCGGGTGGATACTGACCAATAAAAAAGCCAGCCAGGGCAATCCTGGCTGGCATGATTTCTGGTCGTGGGCTTTACGGCGACCGTGCCCCCGGCACCGTTACGCTTGCAATTGCTGCGCCATGGCGGCGTTTTTCCACACTTGCCCATCGCTGCCGGCCACCAGCACGGCCACATCCGGGTGCTGCTGGCTCCATGCCGGTGCAGCCGCCGGCCCTTGCACCATCAGCGCCGTACCCCAGCCATTGACGGCAGCCACTTCCCGGGCTACCAGGGCCACGCCGTGAACCCGGGTGGTCGGCCAACCCGTGCGAGGGTTCAGGACGTGGTGGTAGCGCTGGCCGTCGCGCTCGAAATAACGCTCGTAATCGCCGGAGGAGGCGACCACGCCCTGGCCTTCGATGGCAACCACGCCCAGCAGTTGCGCAGGTTGGCGCGGGTCGCGAATGCCAACGCGCCAGGGGCGGCCCTGCAACCGGCCGATGGCCACAACGTCGCCGCCGCCGTTGATCAGTGCGTTCTGGACGCCATGCTCCTGCAAGGTTTGCAGACCGGCTGCCAGGATGGGCAGCTTGGCAATACCGCCCAGGTCCAGGGCCATATCGGCTTGCGCCAGCAGGGCGGTGTTTTTGGCAGTGTCGAGTAGCAGCTTGTCGGCACCGATGTGCTGCAGCGCCTCGGAAATCTGTGCGGCAGTCGGCATGGCCTGCTGATCCGGCTCGAAACGCCAGGCAGCCAAAGCCCCTACGGTGGGGTCGAAAGCGCCCTTGCTGGTCTTCCATACCGTATGCGCCTGCTGCAGCACGGCCATCATTTCCGCCGGAACGGTCACGGCAGTTTTGCCAGCCTGTGCGTTGATCTGCTGCAACATGCTGTCGCTGCGAAAGCGGCTCATCATGGCTTCAAGCGCTTGCATACGGGCAAATGCTTGTGCCATCGCCGCTTGCAGCGTGGCGGAGGACGCACCGTCGGCAACGATATCCACCTGTGTCCCCATTAACGTGCGGCTGGCGCGTTGCGGGCTGGCGCCAGCCGTGCTGGCCCAACTGGCGGGGGTGGCAAGCAGGCTCAGGCTGCCCAGCAAGGGCATGGCCAGCGCAAAGCGCCGCCGTGTCCATTGCCCACCATTTGCGGGGATGCCTATCTCTACCATGGCGCGTTCTCCTTTTTCCTGGGTTATACCGATTGGCCCACCATGAAGTCCACGGCGGCTTTCACTTCTTCGTCGGTCAGTTTGGAGCTGCCGCCGCGAGCGGGCATCATTCCGTGGTCACCGGTAAAGCCTTCGATGGCGTGCTTGTACATCGTGTCATTGCCTTGGGCGATGCGGGGGGCCCAGGCTTCTTTGTCGCCGGGCTTGGGGGCGCCAGCCACGCCTGCGGCATGGCACATCGCACAGGTCTTGCCGTAAACGCTCTTGCCGTCCACGCTGGCGGTTGCTTCAGCCTTGGGCGCTTCGGCAGCAGGTGCTGCTGCGGCGGCAGGAGCCTCTACTTTCGGAGCTTCAGCCGCAGGTGCTGCAGGTGCTTCCACCTTGGGCGCTTCGGCAGCCGGTGCCGAGGCTTGAGGAGCTTCTTTGCCGCAAGCGGCTAGCAACAGAGCAGCCGAAATAGCAACGGCAAAAGGAAGTTTTTTCATATTACGCTTTCTTTAAGTATTGAGGAAACAACAAAAACGGAGTGCACACAATAACCGGAAGTTATAGTGCGTAGACCCCGTTGGATACGCCGTAGTGTGAACGACTTCTTGGAATATACATTTGATATGAATCAATGTGCAAAACCCAGGGTCATGCACACTAGGACTTGCCCTAACGGGGTTTTCCTGATGGGTATATCGGCCCAGAGGGCTTTTTATTACATAGATAAAACACCATGAGTCAATCGAACCGCCCTGAAAAAGAGGCCGTACCGGCCCGTCGAAAGTTCCTTAACACCGCTGCGCTTGCCGGCTTGGCTGGTGTTGTAGGTTGTACGGAAAAAGCTGCACCTGCAGCAGCATCCTCCACCCCCGCAGCCGCTCCGGCAGCGGCCTCTTCTGCGGCTTCGTCGGGAACCCACCTGAAGCCCGGTGAGCTCGATAGCTACTACGGCCTGTGGAGCGGTGGTCACAACGGTGATGTGCGCGTGCTGGGCATGCCTTCCGGACGAGAGCTGTTGCGCATTCCTTGCTTCCGCCCCGATGCACTGGTTGGCTGGGGCATCACCAACGA
>JAHRXD010000047.1 GCA_019104825.1 Comamonas sp. | reverse complement strand
GATGACAACACGACCGGCCACGTCTGGGACGGTGACCTGCGCGAACTGAACAATCCCATGCCCCGCTGGTGGATGTGGCTGTTTGTTTCGACCGTGGTGTTTTCCATCTTCTATCTGATTGCCTACCCCGGCATGGGCTCTTTTGCAGGCCAGTTCGGCTGGTCGCAGGTCGGAGCCTATGAAGCCGAGGTGCGCAAGGCCGAAGCCGATCTGGAACCCCTCTACGCTCGCTTTACCGCCATGAGCGCCGAGGAAATGTCCAAGGACGGCCAAGCCATGGCGATTGGTGCCAATCTGTTCCAGAACAATTGTGCTCAGTGCCACAGCTCGGATGCACGCGGCGGAAAATCCTTCCCGAACCTGACCGATGGCGATTGGTTGCATGGCGGCACGCCCGAAAAAATCCATGAAACCATCACCAATGGCCGTATTGGCATGATGCCTCCCATGGCAGCCGCTGTAGGGGATGCCGACGATGTCGCGAACGTGGCCCACTATGTCCTGAGCCTGTCGGGCAGTCCGCACGACGCTACCAAGGCGGTCTTGGGCAAGGACAAGTTCGTTGCCTGTGCTGCCTGCCACGGTGCCGATGGCAAGGGCAACCAGGCTTTGGGTGCGCCTAATCTCACAGACGATATCTGGTTACATGGTTGGGGCGAGGCGGTAATTATTGACATGATCAATAATGGCAAGACGAATGTCATGCCGCCGCAGGCCAAGGAAAACGGTGGCAAGCTGACGCCGGCACAGGTGGATGTGCTGACGGCATATATCTGGAGTTTGTCCAACAAACCCGATGCAGCCAACTAATTCAACTAGTTGAAAAAAAGCGGCATTCCATGCCGCTTTTTTTATTGCCCAACACACTGGAAAGAGTAATGAAACCGGAAGAAGAAAAAAAACCTCAAAAAATGGTGCCGATCAAATCGGCAGATGGCGACCCCCATACATTTTTTGAAGCGCACAAAAAGGTCTACCCGCGTTCCATCCGCGGCTACTTCATGCGCTGGCGTTGGGCAATGGTTTTTCTTACCCAGTTCGTTTTCTATGTGATTCCCTGGATTCAATGGGGCGATCGCCAGATGGTGCTGTTCGATATTGGCGCCCGGCGGTTCTACCTTTTCGGGATGGTGCTGTATCCGCAGGATGTTATCTACCTTGCCGCGCTGTTGATCATCTGTGCCTTGGCATTGTTTTTATTCACTGCAGTGGCCGGGCGCCTGTGGTGCGGCTTTAGTTGTCCGCAAACTGTTTATACGGAAATTTTCATGTGGATTGAGCAGAAGGTCGAAGGCGACCGAAGCGCTCGTATTCGCCTGGACAATAGCCGGTGGACATTCGAGAAGATCTGGAAAAAATCTTTAAAGCAATTCTTGTGGATAGCGGTTTCCTTGTGGACCGGTTTTACCTTTGTTGGCTTCTTTGTACCTATTCGCGAGCTGGGGGCCGAGTTGCTGGCGATGCAGGGAAGCTGGCAGATTTTCTGGGCATTGTTTTATGGCTTTGCCACTTACGGCAATGCAGGGTATTTGCGCGAACAGGTTTGCAAGTACATGTGCCCGTATGCCCGCTTTCAAAGCGCCATGCTTGACCGGGATTCCCTGATTGTCAGCTACGATCCTGCACGGGGGGAAATGCGTGGTCCGCGCCGCAAGGGGGCCGACTATAAGGCCCAGGGACTGGGCGATTGCATTGATTGCAAGCTGTGTGTGCAAGTCTGCCCGGTGGGAATTGATATTCGCAACGGCTTTCAATACGAGTGCATTGGCTGTGGTTTGTGCATTGATGCGTGCGATAGCATTATGGACAACATGCAGTACCCGCGTGGGCTTATTCGTTTTACTACCCAGAATGGCGTGGCCCAAGGGTGGGCGAAATCCAAGATATTGCGTAAAGTCTTCCGTCCCCGGGTATTGATTTATACGGCTATTCTGATCGGTTTGAGTATTGCGACCGTGGTCAGCATGGGGCTGCGTCAGCCCCTGAAGGTCGACATCATCCGTGACCGGGCTTCCTTGGCCCGGATTGTGGCGGGCGGGAAATTGGAAAATATTTACCGTCTGCAAGTCATGAATGCCACCGAAACGGCGCAAAATTACCATATTCGGGTTCATGGCCTGGAGGGGATCGAACTGATCGAAGGAAAGTCGGTCACAGTACCGGCAACGAACACGGTCGGGGTGGCTGTCCGCGTGCAGATTCCCTATGGTTCTGCAGGCAGTGGATCGCATCCGATTATTTTTGATGTCGATGCGGAAAGCGGGCAAGGCCGTGTTTCTGAACACTCGGTCTTCCTGGTGCCCCGCTAGGAATTGATTTATTCTCTTGGAGAGGTTGTTGTTATGGCTCAATCATTTGTAAAAAAAGATACGTCGGTATCCGGCCCGTGGTGGAAGTATGGCCATGTCTGGCTGATTATCAGCGGGCCGCTGATCGTAGTGATTGCTGGCGTGATTACCGCATTTCTGGCATTTTCCAATGCAGATCCGGTCATTGATGAAAATTATTACGAAAACGGTATAAACATCAATAAAACCCTGCAAGCAGAAGGAAAGAACATGGCGCCTGCCCAGGCGGTGCGCAATCATGCAGCCACGCCGGACAAGGATTTGCCGAGTTTGAAACCATAAGAAAAGGGGAGCCTTGCGCTCCTTTTTTATTGGGCAACCGCCAAGCCGGGCCTGAAAAACGGTAGAGTATGCGAGGTTCGTGTAAACAGCCGCCATGCAACGCATGGCGGCACGCCAGTTGTCGTTGAATTTGTTCAACCCCCCAAGAAAGGTATAGCCATGTCTTTTTCTGTTTCCGATACGGTTTCTTCCGCCCAGCAAGACCTGGAGCGCTTGGTTTCGGATCTGCGCGGCCTGTTGGCCAGCAAGGATCTGGACAGCATTCCTCAAATTGGCGCTTTGCGCGAGCGCATTGACGACGGCTTGAATCGTGCCCGCGATTCCGCCGTGCAGGCGGCGCAGGAAGCCGCCCGCCAGGCCAAGGAGGCCGCTGTCGCCGCCGACCGCTATGCCCACGACGAGCCTTGGCGCGTTGCCGGTGCGGCGCTGGCCGTAGGAGCGCTGGTCGGCTTTTTGCTGGCCCGTCGTTAATTCTTTGCCCGGGCACTGGCCGTCATCGGCTGCTGCCTGGGCAATCAAGCCATGAAAGCCGGATTGTGAACTGGATGTCCTTGCTCGGGCTGCAAGCCTGGAGGGAGCGCCTGTCTACCTATGCGCAAGAGGGAAAGCAAGCAGCACATGATCGCTTGACCCTGGCGGCGCTGGAGTGGGCGCAGGAACGTAAATATTGGCAAACCATTGCCGTGCTGGTCGTTGCTGCGCTGGCCTTGGGGGTGGTGGCGATGCTGCTGATTTCCCTGGCCGTGCTGGTCCACTTTTGGGAATCCCCGCAGCGGGTCGCCGTTGCCTGGGTGATTGCGGGTGTCTGGGCGTTTGCCTGGGGACTGGTGATGTATGCCCTGCGCAGCGCCATCGTGCAGAAACGTCCCGCTTTTGTCCTGACACGCACCGAACTGGCCCGGGACCTGCAGGATATGCAGAATTGGCGGGCGCAGGAAGGCAAAGCGGCGCCTGCACAGGCCGAGAAAGGGGCTGGTCATGACTGATGCGACCCATCGCGCGGCGCCTGCCAAAGCTGCGGTGGCCGAGGCTGCTGCCCCGGTTTCCGCGCTGGCCCGGCTGCGCCAAAGTCCCCAGTGGCGTTGGGCGACGCCGGAGCAGCGCGTCGTGTTGCAGCGCATTGCTGCCCAGCGTGACCAATGGCTGCTCAACCGTTTGACGCGTGAGCGCGAAGCCGCCCTGCTGGCCAGTGCGCAAGAGGTGGATGCCAATGCCCCCTTGCCGCAGCGTCTGGCGGCTTTTGCCCGCCTGCACCCGACCACGATGGCCGCTGCCGTTGCGGGCGTGGCGCTGGCTTTTGGGCCGAAGCGCTTGCTGCGGGTGCTGCGCAGCAGTCTGCCGACGCTGTTGCCGCTGCTGGCCAAGCTGAAGCGCTAGGAAGGCTCTGCACGCCTTTGCCAGGCCGCTGCTGCGGCCTTTTTCATGCCTGCCGTTTTCGCCGCTCGTGCGTCAGCGCAGGTTTTTCAGCGCCTGCGCGGCTTGCAGCACCAGGGCCGGGCCGGTATAGACCAGGCCGCTGTAGAGCTGCACCACGTCGGCCCCGGCGCGGATTTTGCTGACGGCATCGGCGGCGCTCAGGATGCCGCCCACGCCGATGATGGGGAAGTCCTTGCCCAGTGCCTGGCGCAATTGCGTGATCACGCGGTTGCTGGCTTCCAGTACGGGCGCACCGCTCAGGCCGCCGGTTTCTTCGGCATGGGGCAAGCCCTGCACGGCATCGCGGCTGATGGTGGTGTTGGTGGCGATCACCCCGTCCATGCCGTGGCGTTGCAGGGTGGCGGCGATGACCTGTACCTGCTCCTCGGTCAGATCGGGGGCGATTTTCACGAAGATGGGTACGCGCCGGCCTTGCTGCCGGGCCAGCTCCTCGCGGCGCTGGGCGATGGCCGCCAGCAGGCCATCCAGTGCCTCGTCGCTTTGCAGGGTACGCAGGTTTTTCGTGTTGGGCGAGCTGATGTTCACCGTCACGTAGTCGGCGTGGGGGCAGACGCCTTCCAGGCAGACCAGGTAATCCTGCGTGGCGTCTTCGATCGCCGTGGCGGCGTTCTTGCCGATGTTCAGGCCCAGCAGCAGCGGTTTGCCCCGGCGGCGCACCTGCGACTGCTGCACGTTGTGCAAAAAGGCGTCCAGCCCGTCGTTGTTGAAGCCAAAGCGGTTGATGAGTGCGTTGGCCTGCGGCAGGCGGAACATGCGCGGCTTGGGGTTGCCGGGCTGGGGTTTGGGGGTGACGGTGCCGACCTCGACAAAACCGAAGCCCATCGCCGCCAGACCGTCGATGCAGCGGGCGTTTTTGTCCAGGCCCGCCGCCAGCCCCACGCGGTTGGGAAAACGCAGCCCGGCCAGGGTGACGGGGTCGCTGATTTGCGGCTGACGCCAGGCGGCCTCCAGCAGCGTGTTCTGGCTTTGTGCCAGGCGCTGCATGGTGAAATCGTGCGCCTCTTCGGGGTCCATGGCGAACAGGGCAGGGCGCATGAGCGCGTAGGGAATGAGTGACATAGCGATAATCCAGAGTTTTCACCCGGATTTTCCCCTATGACAGCCCCCTCTGCCCCCATGACCCAAGATGAACTCAAAACCCTGGTCGGCCAGGCAGCCCTCCAGTACGTGCGCCCTGGCGAAGTGGTCGGCGTGGGCACCGGCTCCACCGTGAACAAATTCATCGACGCCCTGGCCGGCATGAAAGACCAGATTGCCGGGGCCGTCTCCAGCTCCGAAGCCAGCACCCAGCGCCTGCAGGCCCTGGGCATCACGGTGCTGGACGCCAACAGCGTGCCCAGCCTGGGCGTATACATCGACGGCGCGGATGAAATCGACGGCCAGGGCTACATGGTCAAGGGCGGCGGCGCGGCGCTGACGCGGGAAAAAATCGTCGCCGCGCTGGCGCGGCAGTTCGTCTGCATTGCCGATGCGTCGAAGCTGGTGGCGGCACTGGGCGTTTTCCCGTTGCCGGTGGAAGTGATTCCCATGGCCGCAGGCCAGATCACGCGTCGCTTTGCCGACCTGGGTGGCCACGCCCAGTTGCGCCTGAAAGACGGCCAGCCGCTGGTGACGGACAACGGCCAGCACATCCTGGACGTGCATGGCTTGCAGATCACCGACCCGCTGGCGTTCGAATCCGAAGTGAACCAGTGGCCCGGCGTGGTCACCGTCGGCGTGTTCGCCCACCAGAAGGCGCAGGTCTGCCTGCTGGGCACGGCGGACGGCGTGCGAACTCTCACTTACTGAATAAACCCACCGTTTCGGCGCTTTCCCCATGCTCAATGCCCTGTGGCTGGGTTTCTTCGTGATGGCCGCTGCCGCCGCGCTGGCGCAGTGGCTGCTGGGCGGCAATGCCGAAGTATTCGCCGCCATGGTGCAGGCGCTGTTCGGCATGGCCCGGCTCTCGGTCGAGGTCATGGTGCTGCTGTTCGGCACCCTCACCCTGTGGCTGGGCTTTTTGCGCATTGCGGAAGAGGCGGGCATCGTGCAGACCCTGGCCAGATGGCTGGCCCCGCTGTTCGCCCAACTGATGCCCGACGTGCCACGCGGCCACCCCGCGCTGGGGCTGATGACGCTGAACTTTGCCGCCAACGGCCTGGGGCTGGACAACGCCGCCACGCCCATCGGCCTGAAAGCCATGCGTGCCCTGCAGGAGCTGAATCCCAGCGCCACCAGCGCCAGCAATGCGCAGATTCTGTTCCTGGTGCTGAACGCCTCGTCGCTTACGCTGCTGCCCGTGTCCATCTTCATGTACCGGCTGCAACAGGGCGCGGCCGACCCGACCCTGGTTTTCCTGCCGATTCTGCTGGCCACCTCGGCCTCCACCCTGGTCGGGCTGGTCAGCGTGGCCATCGTGCAGCGCCTGCCCCTGTTCAGCCCGGTCGTGCTGGCGTACTTGCTGCCCCTGGCGCTGGGGCTGGCGGCCTTCATGGCGCTGCTGGTCAGCCTGAGCAGCGCGGCCCTGGCAAGTTTGTCCGGCCTGCTGGGCAACCTCAGCCTGTTTGGCGTGGTGCTGCTGTTCCTGCTGGTGGGGGCGTGGAAAAAAATCGCCGTCTACGACAGCTTCATCGCCGGTGCCAAGGAAGGCTTTGCCGTGGCGCGGGACTTGCTGCCCTATCTGGTTGCCATGCTTTGCGCCATCGGCGTGCTGCGGGCCAGCGGGGCGCTGGACTATGCGCTGGACGGTATCCGCTACCTGGTGGCCGCCGCCGGGGTGGATGGCCGCTTTGTCGATGCCCTGCCTACCGCCCTGGTCAAGCCGTTTTCCGGCAGCGCGGCGCGGGCGATGCTGATCGAAACCATGCAGAACCACGGTGTGGACAGCTTCCCGGCCCTGCTGGCCGCCACCGTCCAGGGCAGCACGGAAACCACTTTTTACGTGCTGGCCGTGTATTTCGGCGCGGTCGGCATCCAGCGTGCCCGCCACGCCGTGCCCTGCGCCTTGCTGGCGGAGCTGGCCGGGGTGCTGGCCTCGATTGCTGTGTGCTACTGGTTCTTTGGATAAAAAGATAGCTGCTACCGCTGATTGATGTTGGATTTCAGATTGAAAACAATCTGAAAATCCATGAAATCAAGCAGAAGAAGCTTCTTTATTGATAGTAAATAGTCATCAAAACTGGCAAGAGCAAGACAATTGGCTTAGGGGTTTGCCGCATACGTGATTGCACGTAATTCGCCCGGAAAAATGACGCCCGGCGAAAAATCCAAGGGTTACCCCTGGACTATGCCGATGCGCAACTATCACCGACTTGACAAATCCGGAAGCAAAAGTCGCCGGTCGGACAAAGATTGCAGAAAATCCTTCCTGAATACTCGGATTTGTCGCGGTGTCCCAAGTCAGTTTCCAGTAATGTAACGTTTTGCAATGCATTCCGTTGTTGCTGGAGAGCGTGACGATGAATATCAATAATCTGAAAATCGGTACCAAACTTTCAATTGGTTTTGGTTTGATGGCCGTTTTCTTGTTTTTCATCAGTGCGGCATCGCTGTGGAAAGCGAAAAACCTGCACGATGATTTTGAGTCGGTCATGCTGCGGCAATATCCCAAGGTTATCAAGATCGAGGAAATCAAAGACCTGCTCAATACCAACGAGGTGTCCATCAGCCACATGCTGCACTACAAGGAAAGTGCCAGTCATGAGGACCTGATCGGCAAGGTGCTAGCCACCCGTAAGAAAATTGCCGAGGCGCTGGATTACCTCGAATCCCTCGAAATGAACGAGGAAGAAGCGCAAAGCCTGACCGCATTCCGTCAGCCGCGCCTGAACTATATTGAAACGCAGGACAAGTATATTGAACTGATTCGGTCCAATCGCATGGACGATGCCTTGTTTCTGCTGATTCTGGAAATGCCCAACAAGCGCGATGAATACCATGTGGCGCTCAAGAATCTGGTGGATGTGCAAACCACGTTGATGAATCGGTCCATGGACGTGGCCAAGGCTTCCGTGACCAATATGTATTGGGTGATTGGCCTCGTCACCATTTTGGTGCTGGTCGGCGCGACGCTGCTGTCGCTGTGGATCATCCGCAGCATTACCCAGCCGATTGCCACCGCCATGCGCGTGGCCGATGCCGTGGCCGACGGCAAGCTCACGCAGAACATTACCGCCGCTGGCCGCAGCGAGACGGCCCGCCTGCTGCTGTCGCTCAAGCAGATGCAGGCCGGGCTGGTGCAGGTGGTGGGACGGGTGCGCCAGGGTTCGGAGGGCATTGCCACGGCCAGTGCGCAGATTTCGCAAAGCAACCAGGACTTGTCGGCCCGCACCGAGCACCAGGCCAGCGCCCTGCAGCAGACCACGGCGACGATGGAGCAGCTCAACGCCACCGTGCGCCAGAACGCCGCCAGCGCCCAGCAGGCGAACCAGCTGTCGCAAAAGGCCCGTCAGGTAGCGACCCAGGGCGGCGAGGCGATGGAATCGGTGGTGCGCACCATGCAGCAGATCCAGACCAGCGCTGGCCGCATCGGCGACATCATCGGGGTGATCGACGCGATTGCCTTCCAGACGAACATCCTGGCGCTGAACGCCGCCGTCGAAGCCGCGCGGGCCGGCGAGCAGGGCCGGGGCTTTGCCGTGGTGGCCAGCGAGGTACGAGCCCTGGCCGGGCGCAGCGCCGATGCGGCCCGGGAGATCAAGCAGCTCATCCACTCCAGCATGGACAGCGTGCAGGCCGGAACGCAGGAGGTCGATCAGACCGGCCAGATCATGGCCGAGGTGGTGCAGTCCATCGCCCAGGTGGCGCAGATCATGGAAGAAATCACCGCCGCCAGCAGCGAACAGAGCCAGGGCGTGGCGCAGGTCAACCAGTCCGTCGTGCAGATGGACCAGGCCACCCAGCAGAACGCTGCTTTGGTGGAAGAAATGGCCGCTGCCGCCCTGAGCCTGAGCCAGCAGGCCCAGGAACTGGTGCACACCGTGGCGGTGTTCGATCTGGGCAATGCCGCCGTGCCGGCCCAGGCGGCCAACGAGGGCGAGGGGGTTCTGGCGCTATCGGCATGAGAACCTGTTCACGACGATCTTTCACCCGCCTGCGCGGGTGTGACGGAACCTACTTGGTGCCGAAAATCCGGTCGCCTGCATCGCCCAGGCCGGGCAGGATGTAGCCGTGGTCGTTGAGCTGGCGGTCGATGGCAGCGGTGTAGATGTCCACGTCCGGGTGGGCGGCCTGCAGGGTGGCGATGCCCTCGGGCGCGGCCAGCAGGCACATGAACTTGATGCTCTTGGGCTGGCTGCGGTTTTTCAGGTGGGTGACGGCGGCGGCGGCCGAGTTGCCCGTGGCCAGCATGGGGTCGACGACGATAGCGTCGCGCTCGCACATCTTCTCGGGCATCTTGTAGTAGTACTCCACCGGCTGCAGCGTTTGCGGGTCGCGGAACAGCCCGATGTGGCCGATGCGCGAACCGGGCACGACGTTGAGCATCCCGTCCAGAAAGCCGTTGCCGGCCCGCAGGATGGACACCAGCACCAGCTTTTTGCCGTCGATGACCTTGCCGGTGGTAGTCTCCAGCGGGGTTTCGATCTCGATCTCCTGCAGCGGCATGTCGCGCGTCAGCTCGTAGGCCATCAGGGTGGACAGTTCGCCCAGCATCCGCCGGAAGCTGTTGGTGCTGGCCTCCTTGCGGCGCATTAGGGTCAGTTTGTGCTGGACGAGGGGGTGGTCGATCAGGTGAACAGTGCTCATGGGAAGTGGATTTTCTTAATCGTCAAAGGCCTGCACGCTGGCGGCCAGGCGTTCGGTCTGCTCGCGCAGACTGGTGGCCGCAGCGTTGGATTGTTCGGCCAGGGCGGCATTTTGCGCCATGCTGGTTTCCAGATTTTCGATGGCGCCGGAAATCTGCGCCATGCTGGTGCTTTGTTCGCGCGTGGCGGTGACGATTTCGTGCATGTGCCGGGCGGCAGCCTTGCTGTCTCTCAGCAGCTCCTGCATCATTTGCAGCGCCCGGCTGCTGAACGCCACGCCCTGGGCCACGTTGTCTGCGGAGGTCTGCGTGAGTGCCCGGATTTCCTTGGCCGCATCGGCGCTGCGCAGCGCCAGGCGGCGCACCTCCTCGGCCACCACGGCAAAGCCGCGGCCCTGCTCGCCGGCGCGGGCCGCTTCCACGGCGGCGTTCAGCGCCAGCAGATTGGTCTGGAAGGCCAGGCTATCGACGACGGCGACAATTTCGGCAATTTGTTTGGCCTGAACGTCGATGCTGCCCATGCTGTCGACCACCTGCTGCACCATGGTCGTGCCGGACTGCGCGATTTGCGCTGCCGATGAGGTCAGCGCATCGGCCTGTCCGGCCAGGTCACGGGTCTGCTCCTCGGCCTGGAGCACCTGGCTGGCTGTGCCCATGGTGGCGGCCAGGGCACTGCTGGCCGCTTCGGTGCGGGCGGACAAATCCAGGCTGCCATCGGCAATTTCTGTGCCTGCCGTCTGCACCTGGCCGACGGTATTGCGCACGGTTTGCACCGTGTCGTGCAGGTGCAGGAACAGCGTCTGCAGTTGTCGGCCCAGGGCGGTGTGCAGGGGCAGGTGGCCGACGTTGAGGCTGAAGCGCCCGTTGTGCTGCACCGCTTCGACCAGAGCCTGCAGCTCCGCCCCCTGGCGGAAGGCCAGTGACATGCGCATCAGGATGAAGATTTCCGTGCCCGTCTGCACGATGACGTAGACCGCGTGCAGCCAGATGCGTACAAAGCTGGGCTGCGGCATGCAGTACAGGCCAAAACCCCAGGCCTGCAGGCGGTCGAACAGCAGGTGGTGCACGGCAAACAGCACGGCGTTGGCCAGCACCACGCGCCAGTCGCGGTACACCATGACCAGGGCCAGCACCACGAAAACGCCAAAGTGAAATTCCAGCATCCCCAGGGATACCTGGATATGCAGCACCACCGTCAGGGCGAGCAGCATCGTCAGGCCATAGCGCGTGAGGGCGCTGCCGCGTGCCACGGCAAACAGCACCACCCCGGTCAGCGCCAGGGGGCTGCCCCACAGCAGGGCGATGGCGATGTCCGAATACAGCCAGCCGACGGGCAGCGCCAGCAGGCAGGAGATGAGCAGCAGGCCCAGCATCAGCGCATCGGCCTGGTAGCCGACGGCTTGGTGCGTCTCGGGGATGGTTTTATGCGCACGGCTTGGGCGTGGCGAACCGGAAAGGGCAGGCAAGGGCATGAAAGCTGAAGTCAAAAAA
The DNA here is from genome assembly GCA_019104825.1 of Comamonas sp. Taxonomy (GTDB): domain Bacteria; phylum Pseudomonadota; class Gammaproteobacteria; order Burkholderiales; family Burkholderiaceae_C; genus Comamonas; species Comamonas nitrativorans. The sequence continues at coordinate 575 of JAHRXD010000047.1, read as the reverse complement.
ATAGCCCAGCCGGGTGGCGGGGCAAAACGAACGGGTGTGCCGGGATTTTAGTAACAAAAAGAAAAAACGCTTGCAAAATTTTGAAACTCTACAAGCGTTGTTGGCCTTGGGGGCTGCTGCGTGCGTTACTGGTATTTTTTCTCTAGGGCGTCCCAGATCGGCTTGTTCACCAGGCGCTGGCGCTCGGCAAACGGGGCGACCAGGTTCGGGTCTTCCTGGATGTGGCCTTCGGCTTTCAAAACGCCCAGGGCGCGTTGCATCCCGGCGACGGCGCCTTGCAGGGCTGCGTTGGCGTACAGGACGATGCCGTAGCCCATTTGGGCCAGCTCTGCGGTGTTGGTAATGGGCGTTTTGCCGCCGATCACCATGTTCATGAGCTGGGGCGTTTTCAGGCGCTGGGGCAGGGCGGCGATGTGTTCGGCGCTGGTCACGGCCTCGACGAACAGCAGGTCGGCCCCGGCATCGGCGTACTGCTGGGCGCGTTCGACGGCGGCGTCAAAACCGTGGATGGCGGCGGCATCGGTGCGGGCCATGATGATGGTGCCCTCGTTGCGGCGGGCATCGCACGCGGCCTT
>JAHRXD010000034.1 GCA_019104825.1 Comamonas sp. | reverse complement strand
CCGGTGCGTGCGGTCGCCGTGGGCAAAGCCCAGGGCGGGCCAGGGCGGCACGCCTTTGCACAGGCCCAGCACTTTGAACAGCTCGCCCATTTCGTGCTCCAGCACCAGCTTGCCAGCCAGCGCCCGTTGGGACAGGGTGAGGGCATCGGTTTTTGCGGTGAATCCGCAGTTCAGCAGAAAGTGCCCCTGGCTGGTGTAGCCCAGGATGTCCCAGCCCGCATCCTGCGCAGCCACGGCGCTGCCGGTGAAATTGACGTGGGCGGTGATGTCCTTCAGGCCCACGTCGGCCAGCGGGTCGCTGTCCATGCGGTGGCGCTGGTGGCAGACCAGGGTGCCCATCGAGCGCTGGGGGTGGTAGTACTCGTCCTCGCCAAAGCCGTAGTCGATGAAGAAGGCCGCGCCGCGTTGCAGGTGCTGGCCCAGGGTGCGGATAAAGGCTTCGCCCTGGGGGTGGATTTCGGTGACGTAATCGTGTTCGCCGTCGATCTCCAGCGGCGGGCGCAGGTCGGTGGGGCGGTCGCTCCAGACGAAAGCGTCGCCTTGCAACGCCACGCCACGCTCGTGCCATGTGCCGCCGATACGGGCCAGGAGCTGCACCGGCATGGCGTCCAGCACCTCGTTGCCCAGCACCACGCCGTGCATCGCGGCAGGCAGGTGGTCGGCCCATTGCACCACATCGCCAAATGCCGCCAGCCGCGCCTGCTGGCGCTGGCGCAGGCTGCCGGAAACATCGACGATGGTGTAGCGCTTCAGCGCCACGCCCTGCGCCTGCAAGGTGGTCAGCACCTGCTCGGCCAGCGCTCCGCTGCCCGCGCCGAACTCCCACACCTCGTCCGTTGCCGTTTGCTGCAATGCTTCGATAACCTGAGCTGTCAGCACTTGCCCATAAAGGAAAGATAGCTCAGGGGCCGTCACAAAGTCGCTGCCACCTGCGGGCATAGCTCCCAATTTAATAGTGTCGTTGGCGTAATAGCCCAGCCCCGGGGCGTACAGGGCCAGGTGCATGAAGCGGTCGAAACCCAGCCAACCGCCGGCGGCATGGATTTCCCGGGCGATCGACTGCATCAGAGGGGTGTGTTGTGTGTCCATAATCGGCACGCTTTTTACCAGTAGTTATGGGCAGTATGGGGAATGTGACGCAATCTTCGGTGGCGGCGGCAGGGCAAGCGCCCGCTTCCTGGGTGTTGGTGACCGGCGGCGCGGTGCGGCTGGGCCGGGCGCTGTGCCTGGCGTTTGCCGACGCCGGCTGGAACGTGCTGCTGCACTACCGCCATTCCCTGGACGCGGCGCAGCAGGTGCAGGCCCTGGTGCAGGCGCGGGGCCGCCAGTGCCGGTTGGTGCAGGCCGATCTGGCCCGGCCCGAGGCTGCGGGCCCGTTGCTGGCGGACTGCCGGCAGGCGCTGCACGGCCAGCCGCTGCGCTGCATTGTGAACAACGCCTCGCAATTCGATGCGGATACGGCGGCCACGGCGCAGGCCGATGGTTTGCTGGCGCATTTGCAGACCAATACCGTGACGCCCCTGCTGCTGGGCAACGGTCTGCTGGCGCAGGCGCAGCAGCACGGCACGCCGCCGCCGGGCGGGGCGGGCTGGTTCAGCGTGCTGCACATCCTCGACCAGAAAGTCCACAACCTGAACCCCGATTACTTTTCCTACACCGTGAGCAAGCTGGCGCTGGAGCGCAGCGTAGCCCTGCAGGCGCAGGCGCTGGCCCCCTGGGTGCGGGTGTGCGGCATCTCGCCGGGGCTGATGTTCCTGAGCGGCCCGCAGACGCAGGACAACTTCGACCGCGCCAGCCGGGTGAATCTGCTGCAAACGCCGATCGACCCGGTGCAGGTGGCCCGCAGCGTGGTGTTTGCGGCCGAGAATCCGGCCCTGAACGGCTGCACCTTGCCCGTGGACAACGGCCAGCACTTGCTGCCCCTGTCGCGTGACGTGATGTTTGCCGTGGACGCACCCCTGCCATGACCGCCATCCTGCTGGCCTTTGCCGCCCTCGACCCTCGCCTGGCGCTGGAATGCCGCGCCCTGAGCCTGCGCCGCCACGAGGTGCCGGTGCGCATCGGCGTGCATGATTTCGAGCGCCAGGCGCCCCAGCGCATGTGGTTCGACGTCGATCTGTGCGTGCCGCTGGCGCAGGCCGCCGCTGCGCACGACGACATTGCGCAGACGCTGGACTACGACTTCATCCGCGCCGTGATTGCCCAGGTGGTGGGCGACCACCACCATGAGCTGCAGGAAACCCTGTGCGACGGCATCGCCGCCCGGCTGCTGGCCAACCCGGCGGTGCAGGCCGTGCGGGTGGCCACGCGCAAGCCCGATGTGTACCCGGACAGCGCCTCGATAGGAGTAGAGCGCGTTGCGCTGAAACCGTGGTGATTTCAGGGTAAAAACATTCCATAAATAAATGCTGGCAAGCGCTGGCAGCTATCAATATGTCTAAAAACCTTCCGGTGCCTCAAACGGGCAGCCAAATCCTGACGCTTACCGGCCTGCGCTTTGCCGCCAACCTGGGCATCCTCGACCACGAAAAAACCGCGCCCCAGCCCATCCAGGTGGATGCGGAATTGAACCAGGGCCCGCAAGCCCTGCGCCCGCAGGACGACGACATCCTGCACGTGCTGGACTACCGCAAGGTGCGGCAGATCATCATCGAGGAATGCACGGCCGAGCATGTCAACTTGCTGGAGAGCCTGATCGGCAAGCTGGCCCAGCGCCTGATGCAGTTGCCCGGCGTGCTGGGCGTGCGCATCAAGATCGCCAAGCTGGAGATTTTCGACGACTGCGAAGTGGCTATCCGGGTGGAAGCGGGGCAGTGGTAGCACTGGCGCTGGCGGCAACGGCAGCGTGGGTGGTTAAAAAGGCTTCCAGCGCCTGTGCTGGCAGCGGCTTGCTGATGCCGTAGCCCTGAAAAAAGCGGCACC
>JAHRXD010000278.1 GCA_019104825.1 Comamonas sp. | reverse complement strand
CAGGGTTTGCGCCCACTGGCGCAGGTCGTCCACGCTCAGACGGGCCAGATCGGTGATGCGCTGCCCGGCAAAGCGCACGGCGCGGGCGGTGGCGTTCAGGCGCGTGCCGTGGCAGGTGGGGCAGGCGATGTCGGCCAGATCCTCCACCTCCTGGCTGGCAAAGCTCAGTTCGCGGCCCCGGTTGTCTTCGGCCAACTGGCTGTCGTCATAGACCTTGCGCTCGTCTTTGTTCAGTTGCACGCCGGTGCCCACGCAGTCCGGGCACCAGCCGTGTTTGCTGTTGTAGCTGAACAGGCGCGGGTCGAGTTCTGCATAGCTGGTGGCGCACACCGGGCAGGCGCGTTGGGTGGAGAACACCTGCACGCTGCCGATGCCTGCGCCGTCGCCACCCGCCGTCAGGGCTGGGGCCAGATCGTCGATGCCGTGCAGCACCTGCACCACACCCTTGCCCAGCTCCAGCGCCTGGGCCAGATGCTGGCGCAGCGTGGCTTCATCGCTGGCGCTGACCAGGACGCTGGCCACGGGCAGCTCGATGCTGTGTTCCTTGAAACGGTCCAGGCGCGGAAAGCCGGTGGTGGGCAGAAACGCCCCATCCACACGCAAATGCGTGTAGCCCCGGGGCCGCGCCCAGTCGGCCAGTTCGGTATAGACGCCCTTGCGATGGCTGACCAGCGGGGCCAGCAGGCCGATGACCTGCCCGCCAAAGCGGGTGATGAGCTGGGCGGCGATGCTGTCCAGGCTTTGCGGCTGCACCGGCGCATCGTCATGCACGCAGTGCTGCGTGCCCAGCTTGACGTACAGCAGGCGCAGGAAATGCCAGACCTCGGTGGTGGTGCCCACGGTGGATTTGCGCCCGCCGCGCGACAGGCGCTGCTCGATGGCGACGGTGGGCGGAATGCCGTACACCGCGTCCACCTCGGGCCGCCCGGCCGGCTGCACGATGCTGCGGGCGTAGGCGTTGAGCGATTCCAGGTAACGGCGCTGGCCTTCGTTGAACACAATGTCGAAGGCCAGCGTGGATTTGCCGGAGCCGGACACGCCCGTGACCACGTTGAACTTGCCGTGCGGAATCTGCACGCTGAGGTTCTTCAGGTTGTGTTCCTTGGCGTTGATGACTTCAATCGCGTTGGGCGCGGGCTGCGGTGCGGCGGCAGGCGTGATGTGCCACGCAGGCGCGGCTTCGGCCACGCGGTGTTGGCCCGGGCCATCCAGCCCTTCCAATCCCATCGCGACTTCATAGTCGCGCAGCGCCTGCGCGGTGTGCGAGCCGGTCATCTGCCGCAATTCTTCCGGCGTGCCCTGGGCGACGATGCGGCCCCCGCCGTCGCCGCCTTCCGGCCCCAGGTCGATCAGCCAGTCGCTGGCGCGGATCACGTCCAGGTTGTGTTCGATGACGATCAGGCTGTGCCCGGCATCGAGCAGCTTGCGCAGCGCCCGCATCAGCTTGGCGATGTCCTCGAAGTGCAGGCCGGTGGTCGGCTCGTCGAACAAAAACAGCGTGCCCTTGCGGGCCAGGCTTTGGCGCGATTTGGCCTGGGTCTTGGCGGCTTCGGCCAGGAAACCGGCCAGTTTCAGGCGCTGCGCCTCGCCGCCCGACAGCGTGGGCACGCTCTGGCCCAGTTGCACGTAGTCCAGCCCCACATCGACGATGGGTTGCAGGGCGCGAATCACGTCCGAATCGCTGGCGAACAGCGCGGCGGCTTCGGCCACCGTCAGCGCCAGCACGTCGGCCACGTTCAGCATCCGGCCCCCGCGCTCGATGCGGATTTCCAGCACCTCGGGGCGGTAGCGCTGGCCGTTGCAGTCCGGGCAGCGCAGGTAGACGTCGGAGAGGAACTGCATCTCCACATGCTCGAAGCCCGAGCCGCCACAGGTCGGGCAACGCCCGTCGCCGGTGTTGAAGCTGAACTTGCCGGCGGTGTAGCCGCGCTGGCGCGACAACGGGGCGCAGGCAAAAATCTCGCGCAGGCTGTCCCACGCGCCGACGTAGCTGACCGGGTTGGAACGCGCGGTTTTGCCGATGGGCGATTGATCGACCCACATCACGTCGGCCAGTTGCTCGGCCCCCAGCAGACGGGTGAAGGCACCGGCGCTTTCCGTGGGCTTGCCGAAGTGGCGCAGCAGCGCGGGGGCCAGCACGTCCTGTACCAGACTGGATTTGCCGGAGCCGGACACGCCCGTCACCGTCACCAGCCGTTGCAGGGGGAAGGCAACGTCCACGTTTTGCAGGTTGTGGGCGCTGGCGCCTTCCAGAATCAGCTTGGGCGTATTGGCCTGCACCGGGCGCTTGAAGCCGAAGCCCACCTGCTTGCGCCCGCCCAGGTAAGCGCCCGTCAGCGTATCGGCCCCGCGCAGCGCCTGGGGCGTGCCGTCGAACACGATCTGCCCGCCGCGCACGCCGGGGCCGGGGCCCATGTCGATGATGCGGTCGGCGGCCAGCATCACCGCCGGGTCATGCTCCACCACCACCAGGGTGTTGCCGGCGGTTTTCAGGCGCTGCATGGCCTGGTTGATGCGCTGCATGTCGCGCGGGTGCAGGCCGATGCTCGGCTCGTCCAGCACGAACAGGGTGTTCACCAGACTGGTGCCCAGCGCCGTGGTCAGGTTGATGCGCTGCACCTCGCCGCCGGACAGGGTGCGGCTTTGCCGGTCGAGCGTCAGGTAGCCGATGCCCACATCGCACAGGTAGCGCAGGCGGGTTTCGATTTCTTCCAGAATCAGAGCTTGTGCCGCTTGTTCTGCCTGGTTTTCAGGATGTTTCGATGCTGAAGTCTTTGTTGAGTCAGCGGAAACAGCTCCTTTTTTCAATTCATGAAAAAACTTTTGCAGTCGCACCAGCGGCAGTTGCATCACATCGTGCAGGCACAGGCCGGGTAAGGCTTGCAGTTGCTCGCAGCTCCAGTCCGTGCCCTGCGGCATGAAGCGCTGCGCAGTCGGCAACACCGCATCGGCATCCGCCTTGCTGCCCACGCGCCACAGCAGGCTTTCCAGCCCCAGGCGGGCGCCGCCGCAGCACGGGCAGGGCGTGTAGCTGCGGTATTTGGAGAGCAGCACGCGAATGTGCATCTTGTAGGACTTGCTCTCCAGGTAATCAAAAAAGCGGCGGATGCCGTACCACGTCTGCTCCCACTTGCCGTTCCAGCGCGGCGAGCCGTCCAGCACCCAATCGCGCTGCGCGGGCGTGAGCTTGCCCCAGGCCATGTCGCGGGGGATGCCCTCGGCCTCGGCGTGGCGCATCAGGTCGTCCTGAATCTCCTTCCACGCCGGGGTCTGGATGGCCTTGATGGCGCCGGTGCGCAGGGTCAGCTTGTCGTTGGGAATCACCAGATTCCAGTCCACCCCGATCACCCGGCCAAAGCCCCGGCACTCCGGGCACGCGCCCGCTGCGGAGTTGAAGGAAAACAGCGCGGGCAGCGGCGCCTGGTAGCTGATGCCGCTGTCCGGGCAATGCAGGCCCAGGGCGAACTTCCACACCTCGGGTTCGGCATCCCCGGCCAGCGCATACACCTGCATCAGCCCCTGGCCGCGCAGCAGCGCCAGCTCGATGGCCTCCATCGCCCGGCTGCGCTCCACGTTGCCCATGCGGAAGCGGTCGGCCACCACGTCCAGCACTTTCACGCTGGTGGGTTTGGCGGCCTTCTTGCCTTTTTCCGGGGGCGGTGCCGGTTTTTCCGCCGTGCGCTCGGCCTGGATTTTGGTAAACCCGCTGGCCAGCAGCCACTGCTGCACCTCGTCGGCGCTGGTGCTGGCAGGCAGCTCCACGGCAAACGTCACCACCAACCGCGGGTCGCCCGCCGCCAGGGCACGTGCCTGCAACTGGGCGTAAATGCTGTCCGCCGTGTCGTGGCGCACCGGCTGAGCGGTCTGCCGGTCGAACAGCGCACCGGCGCGGGCGAACAGCAGCTTCAGGTGGTCGTTCAGCTCCGTCATCGTGCCCACGGTGGAGCGGGAATTGCGCACCGGATTGGTCTGGTCGATCGCAATCGCCGGGGGCACGCCCTCCACCTTGTCCACGGCAGGCTTGTCCATCCGGTCGAGAAACTGCCGCGCGTAGGCGCTGAACGTTTCCACGTAGCGCCGCTGCCCCTCGGCATACAGGGTGTCGAACACCAGCGACGACTTGCCCGAACCGCTGGGGCCGGTGACCACCGTCAGCTCCCCGGTGCGGATGTCCACATCCAGATTCTTCAAATTGTGCTGGCGTGCGCCGTGGATGCGGATAAGGCTACGGGGCGAATCTTGGGAGGACATGGCAGGGGACGGAAAAGAGGGGGCTTTATTGTAGGAAGCCGCCCCTGGCCCCAGGGGTTCAGCCGGTTTGCCCCAGCAACCCCGGCAGCTCCCCCATATCCCGCAGCACCCGCTGGGCACCAGCGGCCAGCAGCGCCTCGGGCGTGGTGTGCCCGCCTTCCCGGGGGCAATAGCCCCAGACGGTGGCCCCGGCGGCCAGGCCCGCCTGCAGGCCGGGCAGGGCGTCCTCGATCACCAGGCAGCGGCGCGGGTCGCGCCGTAGCGATGCGGCGGCGGCCAGGTAGACATCGGGAAAGGGCTTGGTGCGCGGCAGGTCGTGGCCGCTGAAGATGTGCGGGTCGAACAGCGACAGCAGGCCCACCTTGTCGAGCTGCATCAGCACCTTGGCCTTGTCCGCGCCGCTGGCCACGGCGATGTTGCCGCCCAGCAGCGCATGGCATTGCTGCACGGCGGCCACAGCCCCCGGCACGGCTTGCAGGCGGGCGTGCAGCCCTTCGTCGCGCAGGGCGTAGAAGGCGGCCATCCATGCATCGGTCAGCGGCCGGCCGGTTTCGCGTTCGATGCGGGCGGTTTCGCTGCGCACGGTCTTGCCGATGAAGATGTGCTGGCATTCCTCGGCGGTAATGGCCCAGCCGCTGGCGTTGAGCATGTGGCGCAGTGCGCCCAGGGTGATGGGTTCGCTATCGACGAGTACGCCGTCGCAGTCGAACAGGATTCCTTCAAATTGCATAGCTTGTTGTGCTTTCTGTGCAAGGCTCAAAGCCGTAATTCATTCAAACTGGTCACCATCCACATACAGCCAGCGCGGCAGGCCGTCCACCGCTTCGCGCACGAAGCGGCTGCGTTCGTGCAGGCGCACGGCACGGCCTTGCTGGCGGTAGCGGGCGACAAATTCCACGGTGGCGTGGTGGTCGTCCACTGTTGCAAAGGCCTTGACTTGCAGGCCCAGCCATTGCACGCCGGGGTCGAAATCCAGGCTGGCCGGGCGGGTGTCGGGGTGCCAGGTGGCCAGCAGGTAGGCCGCGTCCTCGCGCACAAAGGCGCTGTAGCGCGAGCGCATGAGGTGTTCGGCATCGGGCGCGGGGGCTTCGGCGTAGTGGTCGATGAAACGGCCGCAGCAGGCGGCGTAGGCCAGGGGCTGGCCTTTGGCGCTGGTGCGGCCACAGGGGCAGGCAGGGCAAGGGGGGACGGTGCGGGACATGGCCGGATTCTTACCGAGCCAGCCCCCGCCTGGGAGAAATCCCGGGGGTGAGATTGCGGCAGGACGTTGACGTAAACGTCAATAATGCAGCCATGCACAAAGACCACAAAGATGCCGCCTCCGCTGTCGCGTATTCCATTGGCGATCTGGCCAAGGAGTTTGACCTGACCACCCGCGCCATTCGTTTTTACGAAGACATGGGGCTGCTCCAGCCCCAGCGCGAGGGGGCCAGTGGCCGCACGCGCACCTACAGCGCCCGCGACCGGGCACGGCTGAAGCTGACGCTGCGGGCCAAGCGGCTGGGCCTGTCGCTGACCGAGGCCAAGGAAATCATCGAGCTGTACGACAGCCCGCGCGATTCCGGGGCGCAGCTGCAAAAATTTTTGCAGGTACTGGCCCAGCACCGCCAGCAACTGGAGGAGCGGATGCAGGACATCCAGATGACGCTGGACGAAGTCCGCGCCCAGGAAAAGGAGGCACAGCAACTGCTGCGCAAGCTGCAGGCGCGGGAATCTACGTAATTGACGTTAACGTAAAGGTCACTTAAAAACCACGCTTTCAAGGAGACGAGATGGACCGCCTGGACGACGCTGCCGCACAGCGCATTCACGACAGCTTTGCCAAGCAGGGCGCCATGGCCACCCTGGGGGCGCGGCTGACGCATCTGTCCCGGGGGCAGGCGCATGTGTGCTTCGACTGGGCGCCGGCGCTGACGCAGCAGCATGGTTTCATCCACGCCGGGATGATGGCCACGGTGCTGGATTCGGCCTGCGGCTATGCGGGCCTGTCGGTGATGCCGCTGGATGCGGGCGTGCTGTCCATCGAGTTCAAGATCAACCTGCTGGCCCCGGCCAAGGGGCAAAGCTTTCGCTGCGAGGGGGTGGTGCTGAAACCTGGACGCACCATCGTCGTGACCGAGGGCCGCGCCTACGCCATCGACGACGGCCAGGAGAAACTGGTCGCCACCATGAACTGCACGCTGATGGCCATCCAGGGCCGCCCCGGCATTGCTGCGGTTTAACTTTTTTACCTGTTCCAAGGAGACACCCCATGACCAACCTGCCCGGCCTGAACTTCCAGCTTGGTGAAGATATCGACGCCCTGCGCGATGCCGTGCGCGACTTTGCCCAGGCCGAGATCGCCCCCCGCGCCGCCGAAGCCGACCGCACCGACCAGTTCCCGATGGACCTGTGGCAAAAATTCGGCGATCTGGGCGTGCTCG
>JAHRXD010000230.1 GCA_019104825.1 Comamonas sp. | reverse complement strand
GACCACAGCGAGTATTCGCTTTGCAGCGCGGCAATCGGATGCTCGCGGTGGGCGCGGCGCAGGGCCTGCACGCCGACTTCGGACAGGCCCAGGGCGCGGATCTTGCCCTCCTCCTTCAGGCGGGCCATCTCGCCCACCGATTCCTCGATGGGCACGCGCATGTCCCAGCGGTGCAGGTAGTACAGGTCGATCACGTCGGTGCCCAGGCGGCGCAGGCTGTCTTCGCAGTTCTGGCGCAGGGTTTTCGGGTGGCCGTCGATCACGCGGCGCAGCACGCCGTCCTCGCCCGCCACTCCGGCCATGCCGCCCTTGCTGCACAGGGTGATGCGATCGCGGTGCGGGGCCAGCACCGGACCGACCAGGCGCTCGTTGGCGCCAAAGCCGTACAGCGCAGCGGTGTCGAACAGGGTCACGCCCGCATCCAGTGCGGCGTGCAACAGGGTGTGCGCCTGCTCGGCACTGGGCGGCTGGCCGTAGGCGTGGCTCAGGTTCATGCAGCCCAGGCCGACGTGCTGCACGGTGAAAGGCCCCAAGGGGCGGGGGGATGGCATACGGCTCTCCAGAAACTCGAAAAATCAACGCCGGCGGCGTTTCGCGGCATTTTCTGCCCGGCGATGATAGTGATTTCACTGCGCTGTTTCCGGCAGGGCTGCCGATGCCAGACGGAAAGAGGCCACCGCCCCCTGCAACCGCTGCGCCTGCCGGTGCAGGCGCCGGGCCGCCGCCGAGGCCTGCCCGACCTGAACGGCGTTTTGCTGCGTGATCGCCTCCAGTTGCCCTATGCAGGCATGCACATGGCCGATGTCCGTAACCTGTTCTGCGGCGGCCATGCTCATGTCGCCCATCAGCGTGCTGACGTTCTGGATGGTGGCCACGGTCTGCTGCATCGCGTCGCGGGCCTGCTCAACCTCGGTACTGCCGCTGCGCACCTGGCGGGCAGAGTCGGCGATCAGCGCCTTGATCTCCCGGGCGGCCTGGGCCGCGCTTTGGGCCAGGCCGCGCACTTCCTGGGCCACCACGGCAAAGCCGCGCCCCTGAGCACCGGCGCGGGCGGCTTCGACCGCGGCGTTCAGGGCCAGGAGGTTCGTCTGGAAGGCAATCGCGTCGATGACGCCGATGATTTCCTCGATCCGGCGCGATGCCTGGTCGATGCCCGCCATGGTGCCGACCAGCCGGGCCATCACGGCATCGCCCTGCCGGGCCACCCCGGTGGCCTCGCGGGCGTGGGCATCGGCCTTGCCGGCGGTGGCGGTGTTGCGCTGCACGGCCCCGGTGAGCTGCTCCATCGCCGTGGTGGTTTGGTCCAGGCTGGCGGACTGCTGCTGCGTCCGGTCGGACAGCTCGCCGTTGCCCCGGGCAATCTCCTGCGCGGCGGCGGCAATGCCTTCGGTACCGGCCCGCACCTCGCCGACGATGCGCTCCAGCCCGGCATTCATGGCCGCCATGGCGTGCATCAGCGCGGCGAACTCGTCCGCCCCGGACACCTTGACGGCCAGCGATAAATCCCCCCGGGCCACGCGCTCGGCGGCACGCACCGCCATGTCCAGCGAACGCTGGATGTGCCGCACGATGCGCCAGGCCAGCACGCCGCCCAGCAAGGTCATCAGCAGGGCCGCGCCGGCGGCAAACAGCGCCTTGCGGCGGCCAGAGGCCTGCACCTCCTCCAGCCGGGCCTCCAGGCCCTGGCGCTGCAACTCGCCATAGCGGTGCAGGGCCGCGCTGTAGGCCTGCTGGGCCGGGACGAATTCGGTATCGAACAAGGCGCTGGCGCCTGCGGCGTCACCGATCTTCTTGTAGCCATCGACCGCTTGCAGCGCCGTGTGCAGCGCAGCGCGTATCCGGGTGAAATCGGCCAGCCAGGCCTGCTCCTGCGGCGTGGCGGCAGCGGCGGTGATTTCGGCGGCCAGGGCCTCGGCCTGCTGCATGTGTTCGTCCAGCGCCGTGCCCAGAAACTCCTGGATGCCCGGGTCGTTGGACTTGTTCACCGCCATGAAACGCAGGGCGGCATCTTCGGAAATGCGAATCCAGTGGTCCACCTTGCGGATGCGGTCGATTTCCACCGCGCCGAACTTGTGCAGGGAGGCTTCGATGGCTTTCTGCTGCAGCAATGCGCCGCCGACAAAGACGCACATCACCAACAGCACGAATCCGAAGGCCAGCACCAACTGCCGGCCGATGCCGAAGCGGGAAGCAGGCCGCCCCGGCCCGGCGGCCCCCGGCGCTGCCCCATCTACCGTTATGTCTTGCATCCTCTGCCTCTGTCAAAAACGTCCACGCCGCACCGGCCGCCTTGGCAACAGTGCGGCGTACGACTGGCTTAGAAAGCGTGGAACAGCCCGACCATCACCCCCGTCTGGCCCTTGCCCAGTCCGGGCGAGGCCGGGGCTGCCGTGCCCCCGGAGACGCTGTAGCCCACGTTGGCATCGTTGTGTACCGTGCCGATCAAGGCATAGGCCTTAGTGCGCTTGCTGAACAGGTAATTGCCGCGCACGGACAGCAGTTGAGCATTGGCCTTTTTGCGGTTGGCATCCAGGTAGGTGTACGTGGCATCCAGCACCACCCTGTCGGTCACGGGGTGGCTGGCAGCCAGGTAGTACTGGTTGCTGCGGTAGGTTTCCCCCACGGCCTTCAGGCTGCGGTGGATGACGCCGGCGCCCAGGCGCGTCTTGTCCAGCAGGTAGTAGCCGGTCAGATAGGTGTGGTCGTCCCGGCTGCCCTTACCGATCGCCAGGCCGGCCGGCTGGCCGAAGAAGGCCGAACCGGCACCGCCCTTGAGCCGGTCGTGCGCCAGGGTGGCGCCCCAGGCCGGGGTGGCGTACTTGACCATGGCGGAATAGGCATCGCAGTCGCTGCTGCCGTTTTCCCCGGCGCAGTTGGACGGCCGCAGGGAATCGCGCCCGGCCGAGTAGAGCGCACCCACCTCCCAGTGGCCGAATTTGCCCCGGTAGGCCACGGCGTTGTCCAGGCGCTGGTTGGGGATGTAGGCATTGAGCGACCCCAGGCCGAACACTGCCGGCCCCATCAGGTCGGAACCCATCATGGCGTACAGCCCCATGGCGTACTGGCGGCCCAGCGTCAGCGTGCCCCAGTCGCCCGACAGGCCGACGTAGGCCTGGCGGCCAAAGCCACGGCCGCTTTGCATCAGCTCGCCGCTGTCCAGCGCCAGGCCCATTTCCAGCACGAACACGGCCTTCAGGCCACGGCCCAGGTCTTCCGTGCCACGAAAGCCCACACGCGAAGGCATGATGCCGGAAGTGACTGTCGGCATCCGCATCAGCGAGCCGCTGTTGCCGACGCGGCTGAGGTATTCCACCCCGGCATCGACCATGCCGTAGACCTGCACGTTGCTCTGGGCGCTGGCCGCCCCGGCGGCCAATAACGCCATGCCGGCCACGGCCATGCCGCGCTTGCGGATTGTGGGTTTCATCGTTGTCTCCTTTTGCTTTGATAAAAATGCCGCACCGGCATCACACCGGCGCGACGGGGTGGCGTGCGGCCTGAACCAGGCGCAACCAATGCTCGGCATCGGGCAGCACGTAGTCGAAGAAGTGGCGGGCGCTTTCGCGCTTGTCGGCGTGGGCCGTATCCGCCACGCGGGCGGCGCGGCACCAGGCAAAGGCCAGGGCCACGGTGCCGACCAGGCGCAGGTAGTCCTCGGCAGCGCGGGCGGGCAGTTCGGCGTCCTGCACCGCATCCCGGGCCAGCGCATCGGTAGCCTGGGCCAGCTTGCCGCACCAGTTGTGCAACGTCGCCGCATGGACGGACGGCAGGGCCGCTTCGGCCCGGAAGGCCTCCAGCAGCGGGGCCAGCCCTTGTCCATCGGGGGCCGCCAGCACCTTGCGCTGCAACAGATCCAGCGCCTGAATCTGGTTGGTGCCCTCGTAAATCATGGCGATGCGACTGTCGCGCAGGGTCTGCTCGATGCGGTATTCATGCACGTAGCCGTAGCCGCCGAACACCTGCAGTGCATCGCTGGCCAGTTGAAAGCCGCGCTCGGTGAAGAAGGACTTGACCACGGGCGTGAGCAGCGCGGCCAGCGCCCCCGCGTGGGCGCGTTCCCCGGCATCTGGGGCATGGGCGGCCAGGTCGATCACATGGCCGCACCAGTAGCCCAGCGCCCGCATCCCCTGCGTCCACACGCGCAAATTCCACAGAATGCGGCGCACCGGGGCGTGGTGGACAATGGCATCCGCCGCGCCTGCGGCCCCGGCGGGGCGCACCACGGCCCGCATCTGCTGGCGCTCGCGGGCATAGGCCAGGGCCAGTTGGTAGGCGGTTTCGGCATGGCCCAGCCCTTGCAGGCCGACGTGCAGGCGGGCCGAGTTCATCATGACGAACATGGCGGCCAGCCCCCGGTGCGGCTGGCCGATCAGCCAGCCCTGCGCCTGCTCGAAGCGCATGGCGCAGGTGGCGCTGGCCTTGATGCCCATCTTCTTTTCAATACCGTCGCAATGCACGGCGTTGGGCGTGAAGCTGCCGTCCGCCTGGGGAATGCGCTTGGGAACGAGGAACAGCGAAATCCCCTTGGTGCCCGGCGGCGCATCGGGCAGGCGGGCCAGCACCAGGTGGACGATGTTGTCCGTCCAGTCCTGCTCGCCGCCCGAGATAAAAATCTTGTTGCCGCTGATGCGGTAGCTGCCGTCGTCCGCGGGCACAGCCTGGGTTCGCAGCAGGCCCAGGTCGCTGCCCGCCTGCGGCTCGGTCAAACACATGGTGGGCAGCCAGTCGCCGCTGACCAGTTTGGGCAGATATTGGCCCTTGAGCGCATCGCTGCCATGCGCGTGCAAGCAGGCATAGGCGCCGTGCAATATGCCCAGATACATGGCCCAGCCGTGGTTGCTGCTGGCGATCATTTCATTGAGCGCCGCGTCCAGCAGGCCGGGCAGACCCTGGCCGCCGGCCTCGGGGTCGCAGGCCAGCGCGGGCCAGCCTGCTTCGACATAAGCGCGGTAGGCGGCAGCAAAGCCCTCGGGCGTTTGCACCTGGCCGCCTTGCAGCGTGCAGCCTTGCAGGTCGCCGCTGCCGTTGAGGGGCGCCAACTGCCCGGCGCAGAAATCGCCCGCCGCCTCGCAGACCATGCGGGCGGTATCGGCATCCACGGCAGTGAAAGCGGGAATGCGCTGCCAGTCGGCCGGGGCGTCCAGCCAGTGGTCGATGACAAAGGCCATGTCGGCCAGCGGAGGGGTGTAGTGGCTGTGGTCGCTCATGCGGATTCCTTGATTTCTTGGAATGTGATGAAATACTTCTGAAAAAGGAGCTTCTACCGCTGGTATTCATTAGGTTTCAGATTCTTTTATTTATGAAACCTTTTAAAAACATGCGGTAGAAGCTCCTTTTTTTATTCCAGCAGCATCAGTGCATCCAGCGCCAGCACGCCCTGCCCTTGCGGGTAGACGATGACCGGGTTCAGGTCGATCTCGCGGATGCCCGGGGTGCCGCGCAGCACCTGGCCCAGGCGCTCGATGAGAGCGGCAACGGCGGCCACGTCCAGCACCGGAGCGCCCCGAAAGCCGTGGAACAGCGCCGCGCTTTTGAGCCGGTTCAGTTCGGCCACGATCTCGGCCTGCGACAGGTCGGCATCCAGCAGGCGCACGTCCTGCATGACTTCCGCCGTCACGCCGCCCAGGCCGACCAGGATCACCGGCCCCCATTGCGGATCATTCTTGGCGCCGACGATCAGCTCCAGCCCGCGCTGGCCCATGCGCTCGACCAGGATGCCGTCCAGCACGATGCTGGCGTCGTAGGCCCGCACGCTGTCCTGCATCTGCGCCCAGGCGGCACGCAGCGCATCGGCGTTCTGAATGTTCAGCGCCACGCCGCCCGCATCGCTCTTGTGCGAAAGCTGCTCGGACTGCGCCTTCAGCGCCACGGGCCAGCCCAGCGCATCGGCAGCGGCCACGGCTTCTTCCACGTCACGGGCGAACCGGCCGGGGCCGAAGGCGATGCCGGCAGGGGCCAGCAGCGCCTTGGCCTCGTATTCCGGCACCACCTTGCGGTGCGCGGGCAAAGCCAGAGCAGCCGGAGCGCTGCCGCTGCCCTCAAAGCTGCGCCCGGCCAGCGCCGTCAAACGCTGCAAGGCACGCAGCGCCCGTTCCGAGCTGGGGAAGTACGGCACGCCCAGCGTGCGCAGCTCGGCAATGAAATGCGCGGGCACATTCGCGCCTTCATCCAGCCCCACGACGATCACCGGCTTGTGCGCGGCGCTGCCCGATTCGCGCAGCGCCTGGATGATGGGCGGCATCTTCACTTCAATGGCGTCGCGCTGAATCACGCTGATCACCACGGCGTTGAAACGTGCATCGCCCAGCAGCGCGGCCAGCGTGCGGCGGTACAGGTCGGGGTCTACCAGCCCCTGGGCCGTCAAATCCAGCGGATTGCTCAGGGCCACAAAGGGCGGAATGGCCTCGCGCAGCGCGGGCGAATCGGCGTCCTGCACGACCGGCAGTTCCAGCCCCAGTTCCTCGCACCAGTCCAGGCACAGCGCCTTGAACGCACCCGATTCGCCCACCACGGCCAGCCCTTGCCGGGGCAGGTTTTGGCAGCGCAGCGCGATTTCGGCGATGTCGCCCAGCTCCTCCAGCGTTTCGGCAAACACCACGCCGGCACGCTCCACCTTGGCCCGCATCACGGCGTAGTCGCCCGCCAGTGCGCCGGTGTGGGTGGCGGCGGATTCGCGGGCGGCGCTGCTCTTGCCGGGGTGCAGCAGCACCACCAGCTTGCCCAGCGCCTGCGCCCGCCGGGCAGCGGCCAGCAGGCGCTGCGGGTGGCGGAACGACTCGGCAAACAGCGCCAGCACGCGGGTGCCGGGTTCTTCCAGGGCGTATTCCAGGTAATCCTCGATGGTGCTGGCGGCCTCGTTGCCGGTGGAGACGGCAAACGACATCGGCAGGGCGCGGTCGGCCAGGGTGCGGGCCACCACGGCCATCATCGCGCCGCTTTGCGAGAGGAAGGCGATGCTGGGCTGGGCGCGGTTGAAGGCGGCCTGCGCGGCGCTGATGTCGGTGTCGATGAAGGTCAGCGGCACGCGATCCAGGTAGTTGATGCTGCCCAGGCAGTTCGGGCCTTCGATGACCATGCCCGCCTCCTGGGCGATGCGGGCCATCTCCTGCTGCTGGGCCAGGCCCTCGGCCCCGCCCTCGGCAAAACCGGCGGAAAAAATCACCACCGCACCGGTCTTGCGCCGGGCCAGGGCACGCACGGCGTCCAGCACGGCAGGCTGCGGAATGGCCAGCACGGCCACGTCCACGCCTTCGGGCAGGTCATCGACCGAGGCCAGGCAGGGGCGGCCGTTGATCTCGGCCCGCTTGGGGTTGATGAGGTGGATGGCGCCACCGAAGCCGTTGCGCTCCAGATTGGCCAGCAGCTTGGCGCCCAAGGCACCGGGCGTGGGCGATGCGCCCACGATGGCGATGGAGCGCGGGCGCAACATGCGCCCGATGGCCGCAGCACGAGCGGCTTGAGATTCAATGGTCACTTTTGTCTCCTGCAGGGCAGATGGCGCGGGGCATGGCGTGCCCCGCGTCCGGTCGTCGGTGGGTTACACGCTTTTTTGTTTGCTCAGGTCGTAAGCGCCCAGGCCGGGCTTGTAGGTTTTTTCGTCCAGGAACTGGCGCAGGCCTTCCTTGCGGCCCTCGTCGTCGTAGCTGTTGGCCGCTTCCTGCGCCCGCACCAGGAAGTCCTCGGCGTTGTCGTAGGTCATTTCGCGCACGCGGCGCACGGCATCCTTGGTGGCCTTGAGCGCCACGGGGTTCTTCTTGAGCAGCGCCTCGGCCACGGCAGTGACGCGGGTCTTCAAGTCGGCCAGCGGCAGCGATTCATTGACCAGGCCCCATTCGGCAGCGGTCTTGCCGTCGATGTTCTCGCCCAGCATGGCGTGGTACATGGCGCGGCGGAAGTTGAGCAGCTCGGCCGCCACCTTCGAGGCGCCGCCGCCGGGCAGGATGCCCCAGTTGATTTCGGACAGGCCGAACTTGGCCTCGTCCGCAGCAAAAGCCAGGTCGCAGGCAAACAGCGGGCCGTAGCCGCCGCCAAAGCACCAGCCGTTGATCATGGCGATGGTGGGCTTCTGGTACCAGCGCAGGCGGCGCCACCAGCCATAGCTCTCGCGCTGGGCCTTGCGCGTGCCGCCCAGGCCGTGGACTTCGGTTTCGCGGAAGTATTCCTGCAAGTCCATGCCGGCCGTCCAGGACGTGCCTTCGCCGGTCAGCACCAGCACGCCCACGTCGTCGCGGAACTCCAGCTCGTCCAGCACGCGCATCATCTGGCGATTCAGCGCGGGGCTCATGGCGTTGCGCTTTTCCGGGCGGTTGAAGCGCACCCAGGCGATGCGGTTTTCCACGGTGCAGGCAACGGTTTGCTCTTCGGTACGGGGAGAGGTTGTCATAAGAGATTTTCCTTGGGTTGAAAAATGCCAGGACAAGGTTTTCCGAGTGAAATCCCTGGGCCTGACGGATTGCGATTTAGTTATGATAAATAACTATTTTGTACCATCGCAATATGGTGCTTACCCTAGGTGAAGCCCAGCCAGCCGGAAAAGCCGCACGCCATGCCCTCCCCACTCCCAAAAAACGAAGGACTCCATTGCATGAATGATCGGCCCGCAAAGCTATGCTGCTTCGGCATAGCTGCTAGTGCCCGCTGCGGGTTGGCGCAAGCGCGGTGAAGTCACAACAATGCAGACATCCCAACCCAGCCCGAGGCCACGCTATGCCCCCTCCCCTTCGCGGTATTTCCTCCATGGCCACGCGCCAGGTGCTGGCCGATCTGGCGGCGGCCTGGCAGGCCGCAGGCGGCCAGCCGGTCACCATCGAATCGGTCGGCGGGGTGGATGCTGCGCAGCGCGTGCAGGCCGGCGAGGCGCTGGACGTGGTGCTGCTGGCCAGCGATGCCATCGACAAGCTGCTGGCCGGCGGCCACGCGGTGGCAGGCAGCAAGGTCGACTGGGTGCGCTCCAGCACCGCCATCGCGGTGCCCGAGGGTGCTGCGCTGCCGGACATCGGCAGTGAAGCCGCCCTGCAAGCCGCCGTGCTGGCCGCGCCCAGCATCGGCTATTCCACCGGCCCCAGCGGCACGGCCTTGCTGCGCCTGTTCGAGCAGTGGGGCATGACTGCGCAGTTGCAGCCCCGGCTGGTGCAGGCCCGTCCGGGCGTGCCGGTGGGGCAACTGGTGGCGCAGGGCGAAGCGGCCCTGGGCTTTCAGCAGCTGAGCGAATTGCTGCACGTGCCCGGCATCACGGTACTGGGCACGCTGCCGCCTGCCGTGGCGATCGACACCGTGTTCTCGGGCGCGGTGGTCACGGGTTCCCCGGCGCCGGGTGCGGTGCGGGATTTCCTGGCCTTTCTGGCCAGCGCCCAGGCGGCACCGGCCAAACAGCGCCAGGGAATGCAGCCGGTGTAGGTCACTTTTCTAACCGGCTTTGACAACAATATTCGGAGACATTGCAATGAACGACATCCCATCGGCCACCGCCAACGTGCAGGCCGTACTCAACGAGCACCCCTTCTCCCGCTTTCAGTGGATCATTTTTGCCCTGTGCTTCTGCATCGTGCTGCTGGACGGCTTCGATACGGCGGCCATCGGCTACATCGCCCCTTCGCTGATGGCCGAATGGGGCATCGCCAAGCCCGCGCTGGCCCCGGTACTCAGCGCCGCGCTGTTCGGCCTGGCCGGGGGCGCCCTGTGCGCCGGGCCGCTGGCCGACCGCTTTGGCCGCAAGGCAGTGCTGGTCGCCTCGGTGCTGGTGTTTGCGCTGGCCTGCCTGGCATCGGGCTACAGCCACAACCTCGATCAGCTGACGGTGTGGCGCTTCGTCACCGGCCTGGGCCTGGGCGCCGCCATGCCCAATGCCGTCACGCTGATGAGCGAATACTGCCCGGACAAGCGCCGCGCCATGATCACCAACGCCATGTTCTGCGGCTTTCCGCTGGGCGCGGCCTTCGGCGGCTTTCTGGCGGCGTGGATGATTCCGCTCTGGGGCTGGCGCAGCGTGCTGCACCTGGGCGGCATCGCGCCGCTGCTGCTGCTGGTGCTATTGGTGCTGCTGCTGCCCGAATCGGTGCGCTACATGGTGGCGCGTGGTGCTGCGCCGCAGCGCATCCGCCAGGTACTGG
>JAHRXD010000198.1 GCA_019104825.1 Comamonas sp. | reverse complement strand
CAGCAAGCTGGCGTAATCCACCCCGGGGCGGCGCAGCAGGTCAAACAGGTTGTATTCGTGGTCGATGCCTTTGCCCAGTACCCGTTCCGCTTCGCCCTGCGGCAGGATGCGCGGATTCACCCAGGTGGCTTTCAGTCGCTCTGTTTCACGTGAAACCGCATCGCGCTTGCGGTTGAACGTATCCCATTGCGCATCATCGACCACGCCCAGTGCACGCCCCACTTCGGTCAGACGCATATCGGCGTTGTCCTCGCGCAGTTGCAGGCGGAACTCTGCCCGGCTGGTGAACATGCGGTAGGGTTCGGTCACGCCCTTGGTAATCAGGTCGTCAATCAACACGCCCAGGTAGGCTTCATCCCGGCCCGGCAGCCATGGCCCCTGGCCGCGCACCTGCAACCCGGCATTGATGCCGGCAAACAGGCCTTGCGCTGCCGCCTCTTCATACCCCGTGGTGCCGTTGATCTGCCCGGCAAAAAACAACCCTTGAATCTGGCGCGTTTCAAAACTGCTTTTTAGCGCACGCGGGTCGAAGTAGTCGTATTCGATCGCGTAGCCGGGGCGCAGGATGTGGGCGTTCTCCAGCCCCTTCATCGAGCGCACCAGTTCGTACTGAATATCGAACGGCAGGCTGGTCGAAATGCCGTTGGGGTAGTACTCGTGGGTGGTCAAACCCTCGGGTTCCAGAAAAATCTGGTGGCTGTCCTTGTCGGCAAAGCGGTTGATCTTGTCTTCCACGCTGGGGCAGTAACGCGGCCCCACGCCTTCGATCTTGCCGGTGAACATGGGGCTGCGGTCAAAACCGCTGCGGATGATGTCGTGCGTGCGCTGGTTGGTATGCGTGACCCAGCAGGGCACTTGACGAGGATGCAGGCTGGCATGGCCCCGGAAGCTGAATACGGGCAGCACCCCTTCATTGACGCCGCCGGGCATCCCGTCGCCAGGCTGCTCGGTGCATTGGCTGAAGTCGATGCTGCGCCCGTCGATGCGCGGCGGCGTGCCGGTTTTCAGGCGGCCCTGGGGCAATTGCAGCTCTTTCAGGCGGGCCGACAGGCTCATCGACGGCGGATCGCCCGCCCGTCCACCGGCGTGGTTGCGCAGGCCGACGTGAATTTTTCCATCCAGGAAGGTGCCCACCGTCAGCACCACGGCCCGGGCGCGGAACTGGATGCCAATCTGCGTCACGGCGCCAACGACACGTTCGCCCTCGACCATCAAATCGTCCACCGCCTGCTGGAACAGCCACAGGTTGGGCTGGTTTTCCAGCATCTCGCGGATCGCCGCCTTGTACAAAATCCGGTCGGCCTGGGCGCGGGTGGCCCGTACCGCCGGGCCTTTTGAGCTGTTCAGAATACGGAACTGAATCCCCCCCCGGTCAGTCGCCAGGGCCATGGCACCGCCCATGGCATCGACCTCCTTGACCAGATGGCCTTTGCCAATCCCCCCGATCGAGGGGTTGCAGCTCATCTGCCCGAGGGTTTCGATATTGTGGGTCAGCAGCAGGGTCTTGCAGCCCATGCGGGCAGCGGCCAGGGCGGCCTCGGTGCCGGCGTGGCCACCACCGACCACGATGACGTCAAATTCTTGGGGGTACAGCATTGTTCAAACTCCAAAGCGGGGCCGCGTTGTACTGCACGGCCCCGTTGCGCCGGGTGATAGAAAAGACAAAGGCACGGAACGTGCAGGCGCAAGGCAAGCCGGCGATTTTCCCATTCTTTTGCGTTTTTTGTCTTGAATACGGCCTTGCGCAAAGCACTACGATGGTCGGCTCATCAACCACTTTTAGGGATGCTCTGCGTGATTCGCGAGAAGCATCCTTAGCCTTTCCATGAAGCTTTACTACAGCCCCGGAGCCTGCTCCCTGTCGCCCCACATCGTTGCTTGCGAAGCCGGTCTGCCGTGCGAAACCATTCTGGCCAGCACCAAAACCCACAAGCTGGCCGACGGCACCGATTTCTACACCATCAATCCCCTGGGCTACGTACCGTTCCTGGTGCTGGACGATGGGCAAACCCTGCGCGAAGGCCCGGTCATCGCGCAGTATCTGGCCGACCAGGCGCCGGAAAAAGGCTTGATCGGCCCCGTCGGCAGCATGGAGCGCTACCGCGCCCTGGAATGGCTCAACTTCATCGGCACCGAGCTGCACAAGGGCTTCTCGCCTTTGTTTATGCCCGGCACCCCGGAAGACTTCAAACCCGTCGTCAAGCAGCGCCTGCTGCAACGCTTCACCTGGGTGGATGAACAACTGGCGGGCAAGGACTATCTGCTGGGCGATAAATTCAGCGTGGCCGATGCGTATTTGTTCACTGTCTCAAACTGGGGAAAATTTGTGGGGGTGGATTTATCCCGGTTTGCCAACCTCCAGGCCTATGCCGCCCGTGTTGCAGCCCGCCCTGGCGTGCAAGCTGCGCTGAAGGCAGAGGGTTTGCTGTAAATCCTCTCAGCCATAAAAAAAGGTTCCACGTGGAACCTTTTTTTATGGGTTACCCGAGGAGGTAATGGCTTGCCTGCCGCCCCGGATTGACCGCCGCTCCCGCCGCCAATTTGAATTGCCCCACCACACTGGCCAGGCGCTGGGCCTGGTCGTTGAGGGATTGGGCCGCCGCCGCCGACTGCTCGACCAGGGCGGCATTTTGCTGGGTCATCTGGTCGATATGGCCCACGGCCTGATTGACCTCGGCAATGCCCGTCGATTGCTCGTTCGCGGTCGAGGTAATGTCACGAATGATGCTGACCACCCGCTCGATCCCGCTGACGATGCCCTCCATGGTCGTGCCCGCGTCCTGCGCATTGCGCACCCCGCCATCCACGGCGGCCACGCTGGAGCCGATGAGTTTCTTGATTTCATTGGCAGCCTCGGCGCTGCGGTGCGCCAGCGAACGCACTTCGCCCGCCACCACGGCAAAACCACGGCCTTGCTCCCCGGCGCGGGCCGCTTCCACGGCGGCATTCAACGCCAGGATATTGGTCTGGAAGGCAATCGAGTCGATCAGCCCGATGATGTCGCCAATCCTGCGGCTGGAGTTGGCGATCTCCTGCATGCTGGTGACCGCTTCCTGCACGACCACCCCGCCCTGCCCCGCCGTCTGCGCCGCCGATGCAGCCAACTGATTGGCCTGCCCGGCAGAATCCGCCGTCTGCTGAACCGTGCCGGTCAATTGCTCCAGAGAAGCCACGGTTTGCTGCAAATTGCTGGCGGTTTGCTCGGTACGCGATGAAAGATCGGCATTGCCGCTGGCGATTTCCTGGCTGGCCAGGGCAATGCTGTTGCTGGCCGACTGCAACTGGCCGACCATATGGCCCAGATTGTTCTGCATGTCCTGCAGGTCACGCTGCAAGTCGGCAATTTCGTCCTTGCCCCGGCTGTCGAGCTGCTGGGTCAAGTCCCCTTGCGCAATCGCCTTGGCCAGTTTCTGCGCCTGCCCCAGTGGGCGGCAAATGGCCAGCATGTTCAGCCAGGTCAACGGCCCGACGATCAGCAAGGCCAGCAGCACCGAAGCCAGAAACAGCCACTTGGCCTGCTCGGTCACGCCGTCCCCCCGCTCCTGCAACGCTTGCGCCTGCTGTTGCAGCAGGGTGTGCAGGCGCTGCATGTCCTGCTGGGCAGCCAGCAGATGCTCATGGGGCTTGCGGGCGTCTTCAAAGGTTTGCTCGACGCTGACATAGGGGGTGGCCTGCAAACTCTCTACCAAAGGGGCAAAGCCCGCAACGTAGGCTTGCACCGATTGGGCAAGTTTTTCAACATCCTGCTGCTGGAGGCCGTCAATGCCTTGCTGGTACTGCGTCAGCGCTTCCTGAAAAGACCGCACGCGCTGGGTCCAATCGGCATACGGCGTGTCCAGGATCCCCCCTTTGGAGAAGGTGATCAGAACCTCTTTTTCGTCCAGTTCAATCGCATTGAATCGGTCCTGCAATTGCTGTAGTTGCTGGTTCTGCCCCCATGGCCCCTGGATAAAGTCATGGTGCAAATCGTAGATGCGCAACATGCTCCACATGCCGACGCCCCCCAGCAACCCCAGCAGGAGCAAAACCACCGCAATTGCGCTTTGCATCCGAAACCGGATGGTAAACCTGCGCATCAGGGTCAATACGTTCATAAAATCATCCTCTTTGCTGTTTTATAGGCATAAAAAGTGCGTACCTGAAGGGCCATGCCAAGGCATCATTTTCTGCTATTTGTGAAAACTTGTTGCAAATAGTCCCTTGACTTTGACATCATGCAAAGGATCAAGATAACCCGCCTTTTGTAGTACTTTTTTCAGGAGAAATCTTCATGGAACATGTTTTCAGCGTCACCGGCATGACCTGCGGCCACTGCGAACGCGCCGTACAGCAGGCACTGCTGGCCGTCGATGCCCAGGCCCGGGTGCAGATCGACCGCCCGGCCAACCGGGTCGTCGTGCAGTCGGACAGCGCCAGCCGCGAAGCCCTGGCCGCCGCCATCGCCGAAGAAGGCTATACCGTTGCCTGACAGCGCCGCCTGGCCCGTCCCGATCGGCACGGCAGCGTCCCGGGCCGGCGTCTCGGCCCGCATGGTGCGCCACTACGAAGCCCTGGGACTGCTGCCCGCCGTGGCCCGTACCGACAGCGGCTACCGCCAATACACGGCCAGCGACGTGCATACCCTGCGCTTCATCCGCCGCTGCCGGGACCTGGGCTTCTCCATGGAAGAAATCCGCCTGCTGCTGACCCTGTGGCGCGACAAACACCGCACCAGCGCCCAGGTCAAACGCATCGCCCAGACGCACATCGCCCAGCTCAACGAACGCATTGCCGCCATGCAGGCCATGCAGCGCAGCCTGCAGGCGCTGGTGTCCTGCTGCAAGGGCGACGAGCGGCCCGATTGCCCGATCCTGGACGATCTGGCCGCGCCGCCGCCATAGGATGAGTAGATTCTTGAAGCGTGTTATAAAAAATAGCTGCTACCGCTGAATACAAGCCGTTTTAAAAATAAAAACAATCTGAAAATCAACCAATACCAACGGAAACAGCTCTCTTTTTAGATAGTAAACACCTTCTTAAAACGGTGCCGCCTCGGGATCGGTGTCCGCCGGGGCCTGCGCCGGGCCGGTAACGGTACCTTTGCCGCCCCCGGCCCGGCGTTGCGGCGCGGACATTTCCGGCGCAGCTTGCGGCTGCGGCGTGCGGCCTTCCCCGCCCAGGGCGGCCAGCAAGTCGGGCACCAGCAGGCTCAATTCCCCAGTGGCAATGGCCACGTCGGCATCGAAACCGCTTTCCGTGGCCTCATCCTGCGCGGCTTCCTGAAAAACGATTTTCTTCAGTTGCAGCGCCTCGGTCAGCGTGAAGCTGACGCGCCCCTGCCAGGTCAGCGCCAACTGGCTGGGCAGCTTGCCCTGCTCGATATGCACGCGCACCTCGTCGATGTCCAGCGGGTGGCGGGTATAGCGCACCACCGCCTTGCTGCCATCGCCGGCCTTGAGTTCGCAGGCCTGGTCGATCGCCAATTCCGGTGGCGCTTCCTGGGTCAAAAGCCATTGCGCCATTGCTGCCTGCGGGCTGATCTGCGTGTCCAGCAAAGCCACCGCGAATCCCGAAAGCTGTTCCACCAGGCTGCTGACCACGGCATCGGCCTTGGTCTGGGCACTGGCGTCGATCACCAGCAAATGCGCCTGTGGGTCGATCCACACCCACAACCCGCTTTGCTTGGTAAACGCTTGCGGCAGCAAATCCAGGCGGGCTTCTTCCTTCAGATCGCGCTGCTCTTTTTTCCCCGGTTTGCGCCCCGATTCGCGCTCGATGGCCGCGCACTTTTCCTGCACCCGCTGCTGCACCACGCTGGCGGGGAGCAGCTTGCTCTCGCTGTGGTAGCGCAAAAGCCACTGCCCGCCCACGCTCTCGACCAGGGCGCCATGCGCCTGACCCCGTGCCGGCACCCAGCCGGCGGAAACCTCCTGCGTTGCCGAACAAGGGCTGAACAAGGCTTTTTGCAAAGCCTGCTCTACCTGCTCCAGGCTGGCCTGCCACTGCGGGGCGATACGGTACATCACCATGTTTTTAAACATGTTGCATCTTTCCATTAAAAAATAAAGAGAGCTGTTAGCGCTTTCTACACAAGGGTTTTATGCCATTTTCTCTATTAAATTGGCAGCACTTCGCGCTACTTTACACAACAGCAGCAAAGCCACACCGAAGGCTTACACAGGATGCGCACACTGGCGGCCATGCACTGCAGGAGTTGAAAAAAATTTTCCTGCAGCCCATCCCGCTTTCTCCTGAAAGGAAACTTCCATGCAACGCACTTCCCTGCTCCGTTTGGCCACCATCGCCAGTTTCAGCGGCCTTCTGGCCAGCGCCGCCATGGCCCAGGACGCTCCGCCGCCCCCCTCGCCGGCACCGATGCACCGCGTACAGCAGCACGACCGCCATCTGCAGGACAAGACCCAATACCTGCAACAAAGGCAGGCGCAACGCTGGGAGCGCATGAAAAATCTTTTACAGCTCCAGCCCCAGCAGCAGGCCGCGTGGGATGCCTACGTTGCCGCCATGCAGCCGCCCGTTCCCACCCCGCCCCAGGCCGATGCCAAACACCCCAAGGACATGACGACCCTGGAACGGCTGGATTGGAAGGCACAAATGCGTAAAACCCACCAGAAAAACGCCGACCAGCGCGACCAGGCGACCCGCAAGTTCTACACCAGCCTCAATCCCCAACAACAAAAGGCCTTCGACAGCCTGCACCAGGATGGCAAACGCATGATGCGCAAGCACCATGCACATCCAAAAATGTAACAACGGCTGCCTCCAGCACCGCTTTGAACAGGCCTACGGGCCTGTTTTTTTATGCAAAATTTCTGCCACGCTTGTGCATAACCCTGTGTGGAAAGAAGCACGTAAAGTCAATTTATCCACACAGCGGCAGGCAACTTTCGAGTTACCCCCATCGGGCATCCGGCTTGTCACCGGGCTGGCCCACATACTTTGGTGCCGGACAAGGCATTGAAATGGAAAGAAATTTTTCATCTATCCACAGAAAATGCCGAACTCTATTACTCTTACTATTTTAAAAAATTAAGATTAAGAGATAGCAATGGCAATTCAAAAAAAGGGAACCCCCTCCATTTTTTTCATCATTTCGTTCACTGTCCGTCAGGCGGGCATGGAGAAAACTTTCCACATGCCGATTTCAATGGACTATTCTTTTATTTATCAATAGCTTATCTTCAAAAACAGCGACAAAACCGCTGGGGAAAATTTGTGAAGAAGATCATGCTTATCCACAGAATGAATGGAAAACCCAAAACTGTTCAGGAAGCATCCATGCGCCATGCAGGGCACTCTCCCCACCGTGATGGATAAAAAATAGCGTTGAAAAATAAAGAGAAAACCACTTGTCCACAGAAAGGACAGGCTTACTACTATTACCTACTAATCTTTTAAAAAAGATAAAGAAGACATCCCAAAAAACACATGGTGGCGCACAGAAACATAGGAAAGTTGGCAGCCAGAAGTAAAAAACAAATTGTGCATAAGAGATTGAAATTTTCTTTTCAACCTATTGATTCTCAAAGCATTAAACATGCAGATGAAAATTTTTCTTCACAGCCAGATTCAGTGTGCAACCTGTGGAAAACGCTGCTGAAAGACAAACTCCGGCAGGCTTTTCTGGATCTGTTGGCCGTAACTGGTCACGCATAGCCGCCGGTCATAGCAATACACCTGGGCATGGTCATGCTCTGTGCGGATGGCCCGCCCAACCCACTGGGCCAGGCGAATGGCGGTTGCCGGCACGACCAGATCGTTGAAGGGGTTGCGCCCGCTGCTGCGCAGCCATTCGGCACGGGCCTCGCCCACCGGGTCATCGGGCGGGGCAAAGGGCAGTTTGGTGATGAACAGCGCTGCGCACAGGGCGCCGGGCAGGTCCAGCCCTTCGCCAAAGGACTGCATTCCGAAAATGATCGACGCCTGCCCGTTCTCCACCCGT
The DNA here is from genome assembly GCA_019104825.1 of Comamonas sp. GTDB lineage: Bacteria > Pseudomonadota > Gammaproteobacteria > Burkholderiales > Burkholderiaceae_C > Comamonas > Comamonas nitrativorans. The sequence continues at coordinate 7,729 of JAHRXD010000198.1, read as the reverse complement.
GTCTGGTGGGTGGCCAGCAAGGTGGCCCGGGGCATGGTGTTTTGCACCAGCACCTGGTTGCGCAGGGCACCGGGCAGGGCATCCACAGCCTGGCGCATCTGCTCGCGGGATGTGAATAACACCAGGGCCCCGGCGTCTACCTGGGCCAGGTCGTGCAGCAGGGTGCGCACCATTTCCTCGGTAAACGGCCCGGCATGTTTCGGGTCGGCCTGGGTATGGTGGGCCAGCAGCACGCCTTGCTCGGCATAGTTGAAAGGGCTGGCCACGGCCAGCGTGGTCAGTCCCGGAAATTCGTGCAGGCCCGCTTCGCGCAGGAAAAAGTCGAAACTGCCGCAGCTGGCCAGCGTGGCCGAGGTCAGTACGGCCCCGCGCACCTGGCTCCACAGGTGCTGGCGCAAGGTACTGCCCGGCAGGATGGGGCTGGCGTGCGCCTGCAGGGCAATCCATTCGCCGTCCATCTCCAGGGTGAACCATTTGGCCGCCGGGGCAGCCTGCGGCGTGCCGGCTTGCAGCAGCAGCTCGGTGGTGGCGTAGACCGCCTCCAGGCGGGGCGCCAGGCTGCCCAGCTGGGCGTACAGGGCGGCCAGGCGCGGGGCTTCGTCCGGGCTGTCCTTGATGGTGCTGCGCAGCGCCTTGGCAATGGCACGCAGCACCTCCAGCAGGCCGGCGCCATGCCCCTGGATGGCCTCCAGAGGCGGCAGGAGCGCTTCGGGCAGCATTCCCCTGGGGACACGGGCGCTGGCCGGGCCAAAGCGGGCCTCGGGGCTTTTGAGCGTTTCGCCGTACTGCGCCATCACCGCCTGGGCCAGTTGCCCCATCTGCTGGCGCAGGCCGCTGCTATGACCGGGGATGTCGGCAATCTCCCCGACCTCCAGCAACTGGCCGATGCGCAGCGCCCGGCTGGCGAGCTTGTCCAGCCATTGCAGACGGGACAAATCCATGCTGCAGGCAAACTGCGCCAGGGCGGTGGCCGGCAGATGGTGGGCCTCGTCCAGCACCAGCAGGCAGTTGTCCAGCTCGGGCAGCAGGCGGGCACCCAGGGAGGACAGCAGCAGATCGTGATTGACGACGATGACCTGCGCAGCCACCAGTTCCTTGCGCCGGGCGTAGTAACTACAGCTTTGAAAGGCCGGGCAGTGCCGTCCGGTGCAGGAGCTGCCTTCGGCGGCCACCGGGGCCCAGGCTTCGGGGGCCGGGGGCGTCTCCAGGCTGTCGCGGTCGCCATCCCAGCGGCCTTTGGTCAGCGCCTCGGCCATGCTGGCGTAGAACTGCTGCTGGGCCTGGCGTTCGGCCTGCCCGGCGGGTTTGGCGGGCAAGGTTTCCGCAAATAAATCATCGGCTTCTTCGGCGTACAGATCGGCCGAGCCGACCAGCCGGTCGAGCTTGAGCTGGCAGACAAAGCGGCCGCGTCCCTTGGCCAGGGCGTAGCGAAACGGCTGCCCCAGGTGCTGTGCCAGCGCGGGCAGGTCTTTGTTCACCAATTGCTCCTGCAGCGCCACGGTGGCGGTGGAGATGACCACCCGGGTGCCGCGCTGCAATGCCATGGCAATGGCCGGGGCGCTGTAGGCCAGGGATTTGCCCACCCCCGTGCCGGCCTGGATGACGGCAATCGCCGGGACGATGGCTGCGGCGCCTTCCCCCGGTTCGGCCTCCTTGCCCAGGGGGGCAATGGCAAAAGTCCGGGCCACTTGCGCGGCCATTTCCCGCTGCCCGGCCCGGGGACGCAACTGGGGCTGGGCGGCAACGACGTCATCGAAGGCCTGAAGGGCGTGTGCGGCCCATGCGGAGGTACTCATAAACAGGAGGAAAAGGGCAAAAGCCGTGGCAGCCTGCCGAATTTATAAAAATTGCGACAGCAAAAGAGAAGGAACCGGATAAGGAATTTTATGGATTTCTCGTTCGGCGGAAATTTTGCTGCCGAACAGCCCTTCGGAAGACTTGTTTCCCGAGTGTGTATAAATCGGGGAAAGCATGGTCTAAGTTATTTTTAAGGAATGATGAAAAATTTTTATCAACAGCCTGTGCGAAAGTGTGAAACCTGCCGCAGCGCAGGAAAAATTTTTACCACTGCCTTCTCCGAAACGGAGGCGGAGAAATACCTCAGTTCAATAAAATAAATTACAAAATAAAAGAAATTTAAAACGGTATTTTTACTTTTGTAATTTTTATGCGGTGTGCAATGCCTGGAAGCTACCCTGGCAATCCTGACCGTCAGGGGGCCGTGTCGGGCATCGCTACACTAGCGCCCGCCCTGGGCGGCGGCCGTGCCGTGCCCCACGGCGGCCGGTGTTTGTTTCGCTTGAAAGGCGCTTTGTCATGTATGCCTCGTTTGGCTGGGTCGATGCTCTGGTTCTGGGACTGGTGCAGGGCCTGACGGAATTTCTCCCCATCTCCTCCAGCGCCCACTTGCGCATCCTGGGGCCGTTGCTGCCCGGGGGCGGCGATCCGGGCGCGGCGTTTACGGCGATCACCCAGCTGGGTACCGAACTGGCGGTGCTGATCTATTTCCGCCGCGACGTGGTGCGGATGCTGCTGGCCTGGTGGCACAGCCTGCCGCGCCTGGGGCGCCAGCCCCTGGGCGTGGATGCCAAGGTGGCGTGGCTGGTGATTCTGGGCACCATCCCGATCAGCGTGCTGGGGCTGCTGTTGCGGGATGTGATCGAGACGACTTTCCGCACCCTGTTGCTGACGGCCATCATGCTGATCGTGTTCGGCGTGATCCTGGGCTGGGCCGAGAAACGCGGCAGCCAGACGCGCAGCATTGCCCAGCTCACCGTCAAGGATGGCGTGCTGCTGGGCTTTGCCCAGGCGATGGCGCTGATTCCTGGCGTGTCGCGTTCGGGCGGCACCATCACGGTGGGTTTGTTGCTGGGGCTTTCGCGCGAGGCGGCGGCGCGGTTCTCCTTTTTGCTGGCCATTCCTGCCGTGCTGCTGTCGGGTTTTTACATGCTGCTGTTCAAGCGCGAGCCGATGGGCGGCGAGCAATGGGCCATGACGCTGGCGGCCACGGCAGTGGCGTTTGCCGTGGGCTATGCGGTGATCGTGTGGTTCATGCGGCTGATTTCGACCAAGGGCTTCGGCGTGTTCGTCGCCTACCGCATCGCGCTGGGGAGCCTGCTGCTGCTTGGCCTGTGGGCCGGGTGGGTGCAGTAAATACATTCCAAGGACGGCATGGCCATGCAAGTGTTCATTCTGCTGGGGTTGATCGTTCTGAACGGCCTGTTCGCCATGGCCGAGATCGCCCTGGTCACGGCCCGCAAGGCCCGGCTGCAAAAGTACCTGGACGAGGGGGACAGTGCTGCAGCAGCGGCCCTGGCGCTGGGGGAGAACCCGACGCGCTTTCTTTCCACCATCCAGATCGGCATTACCTCGATCGGCGTGCTCAACGGCGTGTTTGGCGAAGCGGCGCTGGCCCAGCCGCTGGCGCAGTGGCTGATGCAGGCGGGGCTGGCAGGCGCAACGGCCAGCACCGTGGCCACGGCCCTGGTGGTGGTGGTGATCACCTATCTTTCCATCGTGATTGGCGAGCTGGTGCCCAAGCGCCTGGGGCAGTCCAACCCCGAGGCCATTGCCCGGCTGGTGGCCCGCCCGATTCACTGGCTGGCGCAGTTCACCCGGCCGTTCGTGTTCCTGCTCACCCTTTCCACCCAGGGGGTGCTGCGCTTGCTGGGGGTGCGTGAGACGACCGAGCAGGCTGTGACCGAGGATGAAATTCATGCCGTCCTGGCCGAAGGCACCGACTCGGGCGCCATCGAGGTGCAGGAGCACCGCATGGTGCGCAACCTGTTCCGGCTGGATGACCGGCAGATCTCCTCGTTGATGGTGCCGCGTGCGGACATGGTGTGCCTGGACATCAACGACAGTTTTGAAACCCACCTGGCGCAGATTGCCCGGCATGGGCACACCCGCTTTCCGGTGATCGACGGCAACCTGGAAAAAATCCTGGGCATCGTCAATGCCCGCCAATGGCTGCTGCAGATCATCCAGGGTTCGCGGCACAGCCTGGCCGAGGCCCAGGCGCTGTGGGAGCCACCGGTCTACATTCCCGAAACGATCACCGGCCTGGAGCTGCTGGAAAACTTCAAGGCCCATGGTGCCCGCCTGTCGCTGGTGATCGACGAATACGGCGAAGTGCTGGGCGTGGTCGATCTGCGCGATCTGATCGAAGCCATCACCGGGGAATTTGTCCCTGAAAACCCCGCCGATGCCTGGGCCGTGCAGCGCAGCGACGGTAGCTGGCTGCTGGATGGTCACATTCCGGTGTTCGAGCTGAAAGACCGACTGGGTCTGAAAACTTTGCCCGAGGAAGAAAAAGGCCGCTACCAGACCCTGAGCGGAATGCTCATGCTGCTGACGGGGCGCCTGCCCACGGAAACCGACAAGATCGTCTGGCAAGGCTGGGAGTTCGAGGTGGTGGACATGGACGGCAAGATCATCGACAAGGTGCAGGCGGTGCAACTGCCGCTGCCTGTTAAGGAATAGATAAATCCAATAAATTGGTAGCCTTTACCGCTTATCAACAAACGTTTTAAAAGATAAAAATACTTGAAAACGTTTGTTGATAAGCGGTAATAGCTCCTTTTTTATACCCCTGCTGCCAACGGCAGTGAAGCCGACGGCGGTTTGCACAAGCGCCCCGGGCTTTGCATCATGGACGCCCCCTTGCCCCGGAGTGCCCATGCCCTACCGCACCGTGCTGCCTGCCACCCTCCTGACCGACCTGCTCGGCCTGCGCGTGCCCTTGATTGCCCATGCGCCGGATGCCACCGGCGCCGTGCAAGGGGTGGTGGCGGATGCGCAGGCCGCCCCGGCCTGGGGGCCCAGCCCGGCGTTGCGCTGGGGGGACGGTGGCAAGGCCGCCCTGCCGGGCCGTCTCGTCCCCGCCGCATCGCCCCGGGCAGCGCTGCAAGCGCAGGAGGCCGGCGCAGCGGCGGTGGCCGTTCCCGTGGCATGGCTGCAAACGGCCCTGGCGGTACTGAGCATCCCCGTCGTGGCCGACGGCATCGTCGATGGGCGCGGTCTGGTGCAGGCTTTGGACCAAGGGGCGCATGGTGGCCGCCTGGTCCCCGATGCGCAGCCGCTGGCGCAGGTGCTGGCCGAGGCCCACCGCCTGTGGCCGATCTTTGCCGCCTCCAGCGCCGAGTTGACCTCCCCCGTCTGCTACGCGCCGCAGTTCGAACGCGAGCGCACCGCCCCGCTGGCCGCCCAGCTCAACGCCGTGCTGGCCGAGGAACGTACCCTGGCCCGCGCCGTCCTGCACCTGCCGCAACTGCCCGCCGGGCAGCTCGACACCGCCGTGGCCGCCTGCGCCGCCCTGCGCAGCAGCGTGCGAGAACTGGACGCCGTGGCCTGCACCCGCACCCTGCCGCTGTACGCCAGCATCACCCAGGCCCCGGTGGCAGAGCGGCTGGAGCTGTGGCAACACGGGCTAGGCCAAGTGCAAACACTGTGGCAGCACCTGGCGCACACCGTGCTGCCGCACCTGGACAACGCCGCCGATCTGTACGCCCTGGCCCGCCAGCGAGCTGCCGCCACCGCCGTGCAGTGACTTTGAACACCATCGCCCCAGGAGCGCACCATGCCCATCCCCAGCAAAGCCCCCACCCCCCTCGACCCGGTGATTGCCGACATCGTGCGCTACGTCTACGGCACCACCAGCGCCGGCACCCTGGCGCTGGAGACTGCGCGGCTGTGCCTGCTCGACACCCTGGGCTGCGGCCTGCAGGCATTGAACTACCCGGCGTGTACCAAGCTGCTCGGCCCCATCGTGCCTGGAACCGTCGTGCCCCATGGAGCCCGGGTGCCCGGCACCAACCATGTGCTCGACCCCGTGCAGGCGGCCTTCAACATCGGCTGCATGGTGCGCTGGCTGGACTTCAACGACACCTGGCTGGCGGCCGAGTGGGGCCACCCCTCCGACAACCTGGGCGCGATTCTGGCCGTGGCCGACTGGCGCTCGCGCACCGCGCTGGCCCAGGGCAAGGCGCCGCTGCGCATGCACGACGTGCTGCTGGCCATGGTCAAGGCGCATGAAATCCAGGGCTGCCTGGCGCTGGAAAATTCCTTCAACCAGGTGGGGCTGGACCACGTGCTGCTGGTGCGCGTGGCCTCCACCGCCGTCGCGGCGCATTTGCTCGGCCTGTCGCAGGCCGAGGCCGCCAATGCCCTCACCCTGGCCTGGGCCGACGGCGGCAGCCTGCGCACCTACCGCCACGCACCCAACACCGGCAGCCGCAAATCCTGGGCGGCGGGCGACGCCACCAGCCGTGCCGTGCGCCTGGCGCTGATGGCGGGGGCGGGCGAAATGGGCATCCCCAGCGTATTGAGCGCCCCCACCTGGGGGTTTTACGACGTGCTGTTCAAAGGCCAGGCCTTCCGATTCCAGCGCCCCTATGGCAGCTACGTGATGGAAAACATCCTGTTCAAAATCGCCTTCCCGGCCGAGTTCCACGCGCAAACGGCGGTGGAATGCGCCCTGCAACTGCACCGGCAATTGCAGGCGCTGGGCAAGAGCGCCGACGACATTGCCCATATCCGCCTGCGCACCCATGCCGCCTGCCTGCGCATCATCGACAAGCAGGGGCCGCTGAACAACCCCGCCGACCGCGACCACTGCGTGCAGTACATGATTGCCGTGCCGCTGATCTTTGGCCGCCTGACCGCTGCCGACTACGAAGACGGTGTGGCCGCCGACCCGCGCATCGACGCCCTGCGCAGCAAAATCCGCACCGAAGAAGACCCGCAACTGACGCGTGACTACCACGACCCCGATAAACGCTCCATCGCCAGCGCCCTCACCGTCACTCTGCACGACGGCACCGTGCTGGATGAAGTGCTGTGCGAATACCCCCTGGGCCACCGCCGTCGCCGTGCCGAAGGCATCCCGCTGCTGCTGGAAAAATTCCGCGCCAACCTGGCCCTGCGCTATGCCCCGCGCCAGCAGGCGCAGATCGAGGCACTGAGCAGCAGTACCGACACCCTGGCCGTCCTGGCCGTCAATGAATGGGTCGATGCCTGGCTTGTGCCTTGAACCCGGGTTCTACCGGCTAGGATAGGCAGGCTGCACACAACCAGGAGACTGCCCATGCCCCCCGCCATGTATATCCGCCGCGCTACCAAAATCGTGGCAACGCTGGGCCCGGCATCCAGTGACGTGGATCTGCTCACGCGCATGATCGCCACGGGCGTGAACGTGGTGCGCCTGAACTTCAGCCACGGCAGCGCCCAGGAACACATCGCCCGTGCCGAAGCCGTGCGCGAAGCCTCGCGCCGCGCCGGGCGCGAGGTGGCCATCATGGCCGACCTGCAGGGGCCGAAAATCCGCGTCGGCACCTTTGCCGCCGGCACGGTGCATCTGCGCGAAGGCGCCGCCTTCGTGCTGGATGCGGCCCGCACCGCCCCTGGCGACAGCGAAGGCGTGGGGCTGGACTACAAGGAGCTGCCGCAGGACGTGCGCACCGGCGACGTGCTGCTGCTCAACGACGGGCTGATCGTGCTGCGCGTCCAGCGCGTGCTGGGCGATGCCGTGCATACCGAAGTGGTGGTCGGCGGCGCACTGTCCAACAACAAGGGCATCAACAAGCAGGGCGGCGGCCTGACCGCCCCGGCGCTGACCGCCAAGGACATGGAGGACATCAGAACCGCCATGCAGCTGGGCGCCGATTACGTGGCCGTGAGCTTCCCGAAAACCGCCACCGACATGGAAATGGCCCGCCAGCTCTGCACCGTG
>JAHRXD010000125.1 GCA_019104825.1 Comamonas sp. | reverse complement strand
GCGGATGGTTTCCCAGTTGCGCGTGATGAAGTCGCGCTGCACCACGTCCATGTACGACCAGTCGGCCATGGCGTCGATGTCGGCCCCGGCGGCAAAGGCTTTCGCGCTGCCGGTGATGGCGATGGCGCCGATGGCATCGTCGGCATCGAAGGCCTTGAGGGCCGCGCCCAGCGCATCCATCACGGCGTCGTTGAGTGCGTTGAGCTGGCGCGGGCGGTGCAGGGTGATCCAGCCCACCCGGCCTTGCACCCGGGTCTGCACGGGGGTGTCGTTGTCGCTGTGCATGGCCGTCACTCCGGGGTGTTGCGGATCAGCTCGCGGATGGCTTCGCGCAGCTTGAACTTCTGGATCTTGCCCGACGGGGTGGCGGGCATGGCCTCCTGCACGATCAGGCGTTCGGGCACGTACTGGATGGCGACCTTGTGTTCCTTCATGAAGCGCTGGATCTCCGGCAGGTCGATGCTCTGGCCCGCCTTGGGCACCACCACGGCGCAGGCGCGTTCGCCCAGGCGCTCGTCGGGGAAGGAGACGACGGCGGCCAGTGCCACGGCGGGGTGCTTGTAGAGCAGCGATTCGATCTCGACGACGGGGATGTTCTCGCCGCCCCGGATGATCACGTCCTTGCTGCGCCCGGTGATGCGCAGGTAGCCGCGTTCGTCGATGCGGGCCAGGTCGCCGGTGTCGAACCAGTCGTCGGCATCCGTGCCGTTGAGCTGCGGGCGCTTCAGGTAGCCACCGAAGTTGGAGCAGGAGCGCAGCAGCAGCCGACCCGCTTCGCCCGCCGGCAGGGGTTGGTCGCTGGCGTCCACGACCTTGATCTCCACGCCGGGCAGGGGGTGGCCATCGGTGTTCACGGCGCGTTCGTCGTCGTCGCTCAGTTCGGTGGTGGTGACGGCACCGTTTTCCGTCATGCCCCAGGCCGAGACGATCTTGGCGCCCAGCGCGGCACGCGCCTGTTCCACCAGCGGGCCGGGAATGGGCGCACCCGCGCACAGGAAGGTGCGCAGCGTCGGCACGCCGGGGCCGCCGGCCTGGCGCTGCTCGCCCACGGTGCGGGCCAGATCGGTCAGGAAGGGGGTCGAGGCCATGGTGAAGGTGACCTGCTCCTGCTGGATCAGCGCGGTGGCCTGCTTCGGTTCCCACACGTCCTGCAGTACCGCGCTGGCCTTGAGCATGATGGGCATCATGAGGCCATACATGAAGCCGGTCTGGTGCGCCATGGGCGAGGCCATCAGCACCACGGCCTCGGCATCCAGGTGCATCCGCTCGGCGTAGGGCACGATGTTGGACATCAGCGTGTTGGCGGTCTGCATCACCCCCTTGGGTTCGCCGGTGGTGCCCGAGGTGTAGATGAGCTGCGTCACGTCGTCCGGGCCGGGGCGGCTGCGCGTGAGGATGTCCTGCGCGTCGGCCTCGTTTTCCCACTCGGGGCCGGACAGCAGCGCCTCGAAGCTGCTGGCGCCCTGGCCGCCGACGGCGATGACGTGTTGCAGCGTGGGCAGGCTGGGTTGCAGGCCGGTGAGCATCTGCTCGAAGTCGAAGCCGCGAAAGTGCTTGGGCACGATCATGACCTTGGCCTCGCCGTGCTGGAGCATGAACGACAGCTCGCGCTCGCGGAAGATGTGCATCAGCGGATTCATCACCGCGCCGATGCGCGAACACGCCAGGTACACCAGCGTGAACTGCCACCAGTTGGGCAACTGGCACGCCACCACGTCGTCCTTGCCCACGCCCAGGCGCGACAGGCCCACGGCGATGCGGTCGGCCATCTGCGCCAGCGTGCGGTAGGTGAAGCGGCGCACGTCGCCCGTTTCCACCTGCACTGCCGTCAGTGCCAGCTTGTCGGGGCAGGCGGCCACGCAGGCATCCAGGTAGTCGTTGATGGTGCGCTCATGCCACAGGCCCTGTTCAAGCATGCGGGCGCGGCGGGGCGGCAGTAGTACGGTGTCGAATTGCATGGGGGTGTCTCCGTGGTGTGTTGTAAAAATTGAGAGCTGTTTCCGCTTTAAAACAAACGATTTCAATATGATTTGTTCTTGAAATCGTTGTTTGACAAGCGGTAGAAGCTATGGCTTTATGCCGGTACGAACTGGCGCCCCGCCCGCGTGCGGGCGATGATGGTTTTCATGATCTGGGCCGTGCCGTCGCCGATCTGGAAGCCCAGCACGTCGCGCAGGCGCTGCTCCATCGGGCCACGGTCATAGCCGCCGTGGCCGAAGCACAGCAGGCACTGGTGGATCACGTCGTAGGCCAGCTTCGGCCCCCACCACTTGGCCATGCCGGCTTCGGCGCTGTGCGGCAGCCCTTGGTCTTTCAGCCACAGCCCTTGCAGGCACAGCAGGCGCGCGCCCTCGACCTCGGTATCGAAACTGGACAGCGGGTGCGTCACGCCCTGGAAGGCGGACAGCGGCTGGCCGAAGGCCTCGCGCTGGGTGATGTAGGCCCAGGTTTCTTCCAGTGCGATGCGGGCCACGGCCAGGCATTGCAGCCCGATGAGCGAGCGCGAGAAGTCAAAGCCGTGCATCACCTGTACGAAGCCCTTGTTCTCGTCGCCCAGGCGGTGGCTGACGGGGATGCGCACGTTCTCGAAAAAGATCGAGCCGCGCCCGATGGCCCGCTGGCCGTGGCAGTCGAAGCGGCTGGTGGTCACGCCCGGCGTGTCCATCGGCACCAGCAGGGCGGTGACGCCGTGGGCGCCGGATTCGGGCGTGCCGGTGCGGCCAAAGACCACGCTGATGTCGGCCTGGTCGGCGGCAGAGATCGAGGTCTTTTCGCCGTTGACGATGTATTCGTCGCCCACGCGCTCGATCTTCAGGCGCAGGTTGGCCGCGTCCGAGCCGCCGCGCGGCTCGGTCAGCGCAATGGCGCAGATGCTCTCGCCGGCGATGATTTTTTCCAGCCACGGCGTGACCACTTCGGGCTGGCCGTAGCGCGACAGAATCTGGCTGTTCAGCGAGGCCAGCAGGTTCACGTAGGAAAAGCCCAGGTCGGCACGGGCGATTTCCTCGTGGATCACACCGGCGGCCAGGCAGCCCATGCCCAGGCCGCCAAACTGCTCGGGCAGCTCGGGGGCGATAAAGCCCAGCTTGCCCATTTCGCGCATCAGCCCCCGGTCGAAAACGCGGCTCTGGTCGCGCTCCAGAAAGCCCGGCGCCACGCGCTCCTGGGCAAAGCGGCGGGCCGTGTCGGCCAGCGCCTGCAGGTCTTCGGTGATGTAAGGATTGGCTTGCATGGGGCGGCTCCTTACTTGGCGAACTTGCGGAAGTCAGGACTCAGGCGCAGGCAGGCGGCCCCGCCGATGCCGCCACTGCCGCCGGTGACGATCACTGTTTTGTCTTCAAAGCGTTTCATTGCATGTCCTATGGTTTGCCAGGTTGGGAAGCTTGGCCGATGATGCGGGGTAGCAACAGTCAAATAAGTAAATATGTTTACAGAAATTCTAGGAAAGGTGGCTTCCGGGTGCAAGCGCGAAAATCAGGAGAAATATCATGGATAACCCTGGTAATTCCGATGAAGTTGCCAAGATGGAATTGGCCAACAGATTGTTCTTTAGGCTTTATCAATGTGCAAATATGTTGCACAAAACCGGCACCAGGGCGGTGGAGGAAGAAGGGCTGACGACGCAGCAGTGGGCCGTGCTTGGTGCGCTGTCGCGGGCGCGGGCCGAGGGCGGCATGAGCATTGGCGACCTGGCGAAGTACCTGATGGTCAGCCGCCAGAACCTGTCCGGCCTGATCGGCCGGATGGAGCGTGACGGCCATGTCGCCGTCGTGCCGGATGCACGCGACCGCCGCTCGCGGCTGGTGACCATGACGCCCTCGGGCCAGCACGTCTGGCACGAGCTGGCCCGTCCGAAAATCCTGGCCTACTACCAGGAAATCCTGGGCGACTTCTCGATCAACGACGTCACGCACACGCTGCACTACCTGCTGAAAATCCTGGGCAACATGCAGCGCATCGACGATGACTGGATCAACGCCAGCCAGGAGGACGAGGGGGACGAGGCAGCGCAGCCATAGATTGCAATAAAAACGGCGCCATCCCTGGCAGGGAAAGCGCCGGAAGCTATCTTTGGGATAGCGGCTTGGAGTATTACGTGCCTGCGTGATTGGGCCCGCCGCCGCCGCCGCCGCCGACGACGATGACGACGTCGTATTCCATGGCTTCGCGTGGGCCGTAGGTGTGGAGGATTTCTGCGCCAGTCATGTCACACCCGCTCCAGAATCAATGCAATACCCTGGCCCACGCCGATGCACATGGTGCACAGCGCATAGCGTCCGCCCGTGGCGTGCAGGCGGTTGACCGCCGTGGTGGCCAGGCGTGCGCCGCTGGCGCCCAGCGGGTGGCCCAGGGCAATCGCGCCGCCCCAGGCGTTGACGCGCTCGTCGTCGTCGGCCAAACCCCATTGGCGCAGCACGGCCAGGCCCTGGGCGGCAAAGGCTTCGTTCAGCTCGATCACGTCCAGTTGCGCCAGCGTCAGGCCGGTTTGCGCCAGCACCTTCTGCGTGGCGGGCACCGGGCCGATGCCCATGATGCGCGGGGCCACGCCGGCCACGGCCATGCCGACGATGCGGGCACGCGGCGCTAGGCCGTATTGCCGGGCGCTGGCTTCGTCGGCCAGCAGCAGGGCGCAGGCACCGTCGTTCACGCCGCTGGCGTTGCCGGCGGTAACGGTGCCGTCCGGGCGCACCACGCCCTTGAGTTTGGCCAGCGCTTCCAGGCTGGTGTCACGCGGGTGTTCGTCCTGGGTAACAAGCAGCGGCTCGCCTTTGCGCTGGGGAATTTGCACTGGCACGATCTCGCGGGCCAGATGGCCCGCCTGCTGCGCGGCGACGGCCTTGCGTTGGCTGGCCAGGGCCATGCGGTCTTGCGCTTCGCGTTCGATGCCGAATTCCTGCGCCACGTTTTCCGCCGTTTCGGGCATGGAGTCCACGCCGTATTGCGCCTTCATCAGCGTGTTGATGAAGCGCCAGCCGATGGTGGTGTCGTACACCGCATTGGCGCGGCCAAAGGCGGCTTCCATCTTGGGCATGACGAAGGGGGCGCGGCTCATGCTCTCCACGCCCCCAGCAATCATCAGCCGCGCCTCGCCCGCCTTGATGGCGCGGGCGGCGCTGCCCACGGCATCCAGCCCCGAGCCGCACAGGCGGTTCAGGGTGGCGCCGGGCACTTCCACCGGCAGCCCGGCCAGCAGCCCGGCCATGTGGGCCACGTTGCGGTTGTCCTCCCCGGCCTGGTTGGCGCAGCCGTACAGCACGTCGGTCACGGCAGCCCAGTCCACGTTGGGGTTGCGCTGCATCAGCGCCCGGATGGGCAGGGCGGCCAGATCGTCGGTGCGGATGCCGGACAGGGCGCCGCCGTAGCGGCCAAAGGGGGTGCGGATGGCGTCGCAGATGAACGCCTGGGGCGCAGTGGTCGTGGTCATGGTGAAGATTTCCGGGAGTTCAGGGTTGCAACAGGATGGACAGGTCGCCCGCGACAAAGCCGTGGCCGCTGATGTGGGCCAGGGCATCGAGTTCGTGACGCAGGGCAGCGGGGTCTTGCTGGCGTGCCCAGAACACCGGGCCGCCTTCCCAGCGCGGGAAGCCGTAGCCGTGCGCCAGCACCACGTCGATGTCGCCCGCCCGCAGGGCCACGCCCTGGGCCAGCAGCAGCGCCGCTTCGTTGGCCATGGCCAGCAGGGCGCGGCGCTGGATGGTTTCCGGCGGCAGTGCCTGGCGGGTGATGCCGCGCCGCGCCGAGGCATCGGCAATCAGGGCGCGGACGGTGTCGTCGCTGGCCGGGTTTTGGCGACCATCGGCGTAGGTGTAATAGCCCGCGTCACTCTTACGGCCCAGGCGGCCTTGTTCGCACAAGTGGTCGAGGATGTCCACATAGCGCTCGCGCGGGTCGCGCGTAGCGGCCTGGGCCTTGCGCATCCGCCAGGCAATGTCCAGGCCGGAAAGGTCGGCCACGGCAAACGGCCCCATCGCCATGCCGAAGTCCTGCAGGGCGCGGTCCACGTCCTCGGGCCAGGCGCCGTCTTCCAGCATGAACTCGCACTGGCGGCGGTAGGCGTTGTAGATGCGGTTGCCGATAAAGCCGAAGGCATTGCGGCACAGCACGGGCAGCTTGCCCAGGCGGCGGCCCAGTTGCAGGCCGGTGGCCAGCACGTCGGGGGCGCTGTCGCTGCCTTGCACCACTTCCAGCAGCTTCATCACCTGCGCGGGGCTGAAGAAATGCAGGCCCAGCACGTCCTGCGGGCGGGCGGTGGTGCGGGCGATGGCATCCACGTCCAGGTACGAGGTATTGGTGGCCAGCACCGCGCCGGGGCGGGCGTGCCGGTCGATGTGCGCAAACACTTCCTGCTTGACGGCCAGGTCTTCAAACACCGCCTCGATCACTACGTCGGCCTGTGCGATGTCCGGCCAGTGGCAGGTGCCGGTGAGCTGCTGCTGTGCAGCCGCAGCCTGTGCGGCGGAGAGCTTGCCGGCTTCCACCCGGCCCTGGTAGTGGCTGGCGATGCGTTGCCGCCCGGCATCGAGTGCGGCGGCGTTGTGTTCCAGCAGCACCACGTTCAGCCCGGCGCCCAGCGCTGCGATGGCAATGCCGGTGCCCATGGTGCCAGCGCCGATCACGGCCAGGGTGTGCAGCGGGCGGGGAGTGGCCTGGCCCGACTGTTCCCACTGCGCGGGCGGGCGGGTGGCCTCGCGTTCGGCAAAGAACAGGTGGCGCAGCGCCAGCGCCTGGGGCGAGAGGCGCAGCGCCTCGAAAGCTGCCCGTTCGCGGGCCAGGGCTTCGTCAAAGGGCAGGCGTGCGCTGTCGTGCAGGGCCGAGAGCGCGGCCACCACGGCGGGCTGGTGCTTGCCCGCACGCAGCGCGGCCTGTTCGGCGGCGGCAATCAGCGCGGCATCTTCGGCGGGCACGGCTTCGTCGCGGATGCGTTGCTTGCGCCCCTGCAGGCTGCGGGCGTGGGCCACGGCCTGGGCACACAGGTCGGCCTCTTTTTCGACCACGGCATCGACCAGACGCAGCTCCAGCGCCTGGGCGGCAGGAAAGCGTTCGCCCCGGCAGACCAGGGGGATGGCCCGCAGCAGCCCGGTGCGCCGGGGCAGGCGCTGGGTGCCGCCTGCGCCGGGGATGATGCCCAGCGTCACTTCCGGCAGGCCCAGCAGGGTGCCTGCCTGGGCGATGCGGGCATCGCAGCCCAGTGCCAGTTCCAGCCCGCCGCCCAGCGCCGCACCGTGCAGCGCGGCCACGACGGGCTTGCTGCATTGCTCGATGGCGGCGATGACGGCGGGCAGTAGCGGCGGCTGGGGTGGCTGGCCAAATTCGCGCAGGTCGGAACCGGCGACAAAGGTGCTGCCCGCGCCGATCAGCACGGCGGCCTGGAGCTGCGGGTCGGCCTCCAGCGTTTGCAGCGCGGCCATCAGGCCCTGACGTACCGCTGCCGAGGCGGCGTTCACCGGCGGGTTGCGTATCTCGATGACCAGCACGCCGTCGGTGCTGCGGGTGTGGACGGCGGTGTGTTCGTGGGCGGTGTTCATGGCAAACGAGTCCCCTGGTATTTTTATTGGATAGCTGCTACCGCTGATAAAAAAACGATTTCAGATATAAAAATATCTGAATCTGTTGATTTATCAACGGTATAAGCTTCTTTAATAATAGCGAACTAGAACGCCGCAATGCCCGTCTGCGCCCGGCCCAGAATCAGCGCATGGATGTCGTGCGTGCCCTCGTAGGTGTTCACCACTTCCAGGTTCACCAGATGGCGGGCCACGCCGAACTCGTCGCTGATGCCGTTGCCGCCCAGCATGTCGCGGGCCATGCGGGCAATGTCCAGCGCCTTGCCGCAGTTGTTGCGCTTGATGAGCGAGGTAATCTCCACCACGTTCTGCCCCTCGTCCTTCATGCGGCCCACGCGCAGGGCCGCTTGCAGGCCCAGGGTGATTTCGGTCTGCATGTCGGCCAGCTTTTTCTGGACAAGCTGGTTGGCCGCCAGCGGCTTGCCGAACTGCTGGCGATCCAGCGTGTACTGGCGGGCGGTGTGCCAGCAGGCCTCGGCCGCACCCATGGCCCCCCAGGCGATGCCGAAGCGGGCGCTGTTCAAACAGGTGAACGGGCCTTTCAGGCCACGCACCTCGGGGAAGGCGTTTTCCTCGGGCACGAACACCTCGTCCATGACGATCTCGCCCGTGATGCTGGCCCGCAGGCCCACCTTGCCGTGGATGGCCGGGGCAGATAAACCCTTCATGCCCTTGTCCAGAATAAAACCACGAATCGGGCCGACGTTGCCGCCCTCGCTCACCTCCTTGGCCCAGACCACGAACACATCGGCCACCGGGGAGTTGGTAATCCACATCTTGCTGCCCGTCAGCTTGTAGCCGCCAGCCACCTTGTAGGCGCGGGTCGCCATGCTGCCGGGGTCGGAGCCGTGGTCGGGTTCCGTCAGGCCAAAGCAGCCGATGAACTCGCCGCTGGCCAGCTTGGGCAGGTATTTCTGCTTTTGCGCTTCGGTGCCGAAGGTGTTGATCGGCACCATCACCAGGGACGACTGCACCGAAGCCATCGAGCGGTAGCCGGAATCGACCCACTCGATCTCACGGGCCACCAGACCGTAGCTGACGTAGCTCAGGCCCGCACCGCCGTACTCGGTGGGGATGGTCGGCCCCAGCAGGCCCAGCTCGC
Source organism: Comamonas sp. (assembly GCA_019104825.1). Taxonomy (GTDB): domain Bacteria; phylum Pseudomonadota; class Gammaproteobacteria; order Burkholderiales; family Burkholderiaceae_C; genus Comamonas; species Comamonas nitrativorans. The sequence continues at coordinate 115 of JAHRXD010000125.1, read as the reverse complement.
CCATCTCGCGGAAGATGGAGGTGTCGGTTTTCTCGTGGCGGAACATGTCCTGCACGCGCGGTGCCAGCTTGTCCTGGCAGTAGCTGCGGGCGGCATCGCGGATCAGGCGCTCGTC
>JAHRXD010000087.1 GCA_019104825.1 Comamonas sp. | reverse complement strand
GATGACCGGCTTGGGGTTCACGCCCTGGGCGCGGGCCTGGGCCAGTTGCTGCACCAGGCGGCTGGCGTTGAGCGCAAACTGGGTGTCGGCGGTGAACTCGGGCACGATGTAGTGGTAGTTGGTGTCGAACCACTTGGTCATCTCGCCAGCGGCCACGCCGGTGCTGTCGCCTGCGCTGCGGCCCCTGGCCACGCGGAAGTATTGGTCCAGTTCGCTGCCGGGCAGGTTGCGCACCCGCTCGGGCAGGTGGCCCAGGGTGAAGCTCATGTCCAGCACCTGGTCGTACAGGGCGAAGTCGCCCACGGGCACAAAGTCCAGCCCGGCTTGCAGTTGCCAGTGCTGTTCGCGCAGCCAGGTGCCCAGGGTGTTCAGCTGCTCGGCGCTGGCTTCGCCGCGCCAGAAGGCTTCTAGGCCGAATTTCAGCTCGCGCTGGGCGCCGATGCGTGGGAAGCCAAGGTTATGAATGATGGTCATAAGGATTGCTTTCTTTCCAATGGTTGGTTCGATGGGCGCAATCCTAGGTGTCCGGGTGCATGAAGTAAAATGGTAATAATTCAACTATCCATTATTTATACTCATGATTCTAGAGCGCATTCATCTGGCCATCGTGCTGGCGGTCGAGCAGCACGGTTCCCTGACCGCAGCGGCGCAGCAGTTGTACGTCACCCAATCGGCCCTGAGCCACAGCGTGCGCAAGCTGGAAGAGCGCCTGGGCACCGCCCTGTGGCTGCGCGAGGGGCGCAGCCTGCGCCTGACGCCTGCGGGGCAGCAACTGCTGATCCTGGCCCGGCGGGTGCTGCCGCAACTGGAGCAGATGGAGGCCAAGCTGGCGCAGATCGCCCAGGGCCAGCGCGGCAGCCTGCGCATCGGCATGGAATGCCACCCGTGCTACCAGTGGCTGCTGAAGATCGTCGCCCCCTACCTGGCGGCGTGGCCGGACGTGGATGTGGACGTGAAGCAGAAATTCCAGTTCGGCGGGCTGACGGCGCTGCTCGATTACGAGATCGATCTGCTCGTCACCCCCGACCCGGTGTACCAGCCGGGGCTGGTCTTTACCCCGGTGTTCGATTACGAGCAGGTGCTGGTCGTCAGCAGCCGCCATCCGCTGGCCCGGGTGGATTACGTCCGGCCCGCCGACCTGCAACGCGAAACGCTGATTACCTATCCCGTCCCGGCGGAGCGGCTGGACATCTTCACCCAGTTCCTGCTGCCCGCCGGCACCGCGCCTGCCGCGCACAAAAGCATCGAAACCACCGACATCATGCTGCAGATGGTGGCCAGTGGCCGGGGCGTGGCCGCCCTGCCGCGCTGGCTGGTGCTGGAATATGCCGAGCGCCTGGACATCCGCCCCGTGCGCCTGGGGCCGCAGGGCGTGGCCAAGCAGATTCACCTGGGCGTGCGCAGCGATGAGCAGGGGATCGATTACCTGGCGGCCTTCATCGCCCTGGCGCAAAGCCACGGGGATTGATGGAACGATAGCGACTACCGCAGACAAATAAACGGATTCACGGTGTTTTATCTCTGAAATCGTTTATTTGTCAGCGGAAAAAGCTCTTGTTATTGATACGTTGCGCCGCCTATCATGTTGCCTGAGACCTGTTCCAAGAAAGGGCTGCCGCCATGACCATGTTCGATTTCTCTGCCGCCACCCCCGTCCTCGACCCCCGTCTGGCCCAGGTGCTGGAATACTGGCTGGGCAGCGAACAGCCCAGCAATGCCAGCGCCCTGGCCCGGCAAGGCCTGTGGTTCACCAAGTCCGAGGCCACCGACGAGGAAATCCGCAAGCGCTTCGGTGCCGTGCTGCTCGAAGCCCTGGCCGGCAGGCTGCAATCCCAGGCGCAGCACCCGCTGGGCTGGCTGGCGCTGATCATCGTGCTGGACCAGTTCACGCGCAACGCCTACCGGGGCACGGCCAAGGCCTTTGCGGGCGATGCCCTGGCGCTGGCCCTGGCGCAGCAGGGCATCGATGCCGGCAGGGACCAGGACCCGGCCATCCCGCTGGTGGCGCGGATTTTTCTCTACCTGCCGCTGGAGCACGCCGAAGACGCCGCCTTGCAGACGCACAGCGTGATTGCCTTCGAAGACCTGGCCGCGCAGGCGCAGGAAACGGGGGATGCCCAGGTCGGCAGCTTTCTGGCCGGTACCCTGGATTACGCCCGGCGCCACCAGGCCGTGATCGAGCAGTTTGGCCGTTTTCCGCACCGCAACGGCATGCTGGGGCGCAGCAGCACGCCGCAGGAGCTGGAGTACCTCAGCCAGCCGGGGGCCGGTTTTTGACGCCATCCGTACCCGAGTACGGCATCCGATTGTTTCTATGTGTAATATTCGTTTCTTTAAAAGAAACTAACAATGATTCCACTAGGGACACCCACTATGGCAAACAACTTCTCGCCCCTGCGCAACTGGCGCATCGGTACCCGGCTGTTTCTGGCCTTCGGCGCAGTGCTGTGCATGTTGCTCAGTGTCGTCATCGTCGCGCTGTGGAACCTCAACACCCTGAGCCGTACCACGCACCACATTACCGATGTTACCTGGGTCAAGGCCGAGGCCGCCAACCGCCTGGGGCTGATCGCCGCCCTGAACGCCCGCCGCACGGTGGAGCAGGTGGTCAGCAGTCCGGAAAAGCGCCAGCAACTGCGCGAGGAGATCGTCGCTTCGCGCCAGGAGTTCGTGCAGTCGATCGAGACCTTGCAAGCCCTGGTGGCCTTGGGGGAAGGCAAGGAGCTGCTCACCAAAATCGAGGAAGCGCGGGGGATTTACGTGAAATCCCAGGTTCGCTTCTATGAGCTGCTGGACGCCGGGGACGAGGATGCCGCCATCCACGAACTGCAAACCGTCACCCTGGTGCAGTTGAACCACATCTCGCAGGACTGCGCCGCCATGGCTGCGCTGGAAAAGCGCGTGGCCCAGGCCGATACCGGGCAGGCCGTGTATGAGGCCGATCTGGCCCGTTGGATCGTGATTGCCGTCGGGCTGGGCGCCCTGGCGCTGGGCCTGTGGCTGGCCTGGGTCATCTCCCGCTCCATCACCCGCCCGCTGGCGCAGGCCGTGGTCGTGGCGCAGCAGGTGGCCCAGGGGCAACTGGAAAACACCATCGAAGTCACCGGCAGCGACGAGGCCGGGACGCTGCTGCAAGCCCTGCGCAATATGGACCAGAGCCTGGTGAACATCGTCACCGGTGTGCGCCACGGCAGCGACTCCATTGCCACGGCGGCCGCCCAGATCGCCACCGGCAACCTGGACCTGTCCAGCCGCACCGAGGAGCAGGCCAGCGCCCTGGAAGAAACCACCGCCGCCATGCAGGAGCTGTCCGGCACCGTCACCCAGAACTACGACAGCGGCAAACAGGCCGCCGCGCTGGCCGAAAGCGCCGCCCAGGTCGCCGTGCGCGGCGGGGAAGTGGTGGCCGAAGTGGTGCATACGATGGAGGCGATCAACACCTCCTCGCGCAAGATTGCCGACATCATCGGCATCATCGACAGCATTGCCTTCCAGACCAACATCCTGGCGCTGAACGCCGCCGTGGAAGCGGCCCGCGCGGGCGAACAGGGGCGCGGCTTTGCTGTCGTCGCTTCCGAAGTGCGTGCCCTGGCCGGACGCAGCGCCGACGCAGCCCGCGAGATCAAGGGGCTGATCGGCGAATCCGTCGGCAACGTCACCAGCGGCAGCACCCAGGTGGAAAAAGCGGGCAGCACCATGGACGAAATCGTCGTCAGCGTGCGCCGGGTGGCCGACATCATGGGCGAGATCAGCGAAGCCAGTCAGGACCAGAGCATGGGCATCGCCCAGATCAACCAGGCCATGCAGCAGATGGACCAGGTCACGCAGCAAAACGCCGCCCTGGTGGAAGAAGCCGCTGCGGCGGCCCAGTCCATGCAGGCCCAGGCATCGGCCCTGGTGCAGGCGGTCAGCGTGTTCCGCCTCGGCCAGGGCGGCCGGGGGCCGGCGCGGGCCGCTGCCGTGCCGTTGCAGCTACAACAGGGGGGGTAGTTATGGCGTATTTCGAGTGGGCCGATGACATGGTCATCGACAACGGGGTGATCGACCAGGAGCATCGCGTGCTGGTCGATCTGGTCAATGAGCTGCACACCGCCACCAGCCGGGGCATGGGGCAGACGGTGGTGGCCTCCATCCTGCGCCGGGCCATCGACAGCACGCGCGAACACCTCACCCACGAGGAAGACATCATGGCCCGCGAGGGCTTCCCCGAACTGGAGGAGCACAAGCTGCGCCACCAGGAATTCATGAACAGCCTGTACGACCTGGAGCGCCGCCTGCAAACCGGCGGCATCACCGTGGCCGCCCAGCTCTCGCGCGTGCTGCGCGACTGGCTGTCGCTGCACATCCGGCGCGGCGACAAGGAGCTGCGCCGCTTCGTCCAGCGCCGCGAGCGGGAGCAGGAGCGGGCCAGGTTGCAGGCCAAAATCCAGGGCCGGACGCAGGCCGCAGGGCAAATCGGCATGCAGGCCGGGAAAAACGGCGCGGGGCGTTTGCCGGGGAAGTGAAGAATGCCCGCCCGGATAGATGGCCGCCGTTGCTTGTGCGTCGGGCAGCGGCGGCTTTTTAACTAGAATCGCCCGCTTTGGTGCCCGCCAGGCAGTTCCCTTGCCTGGCAGTTAAACGGGAAACATGGCCGCTGGCCTGCCTGCACGGCAGGCCGCGCAGCATGTACTGCCCCCGCAACAGTGAGCACGCCGGTCGCAAGACCACAGACCCGCCCCCAGGCCACTACAGCCCCGCGCTGTGGGAAGGCCGCCGGTCTGATGCGTGCCAGTCTGGATACCGGCCAAAAAGGTTCCAGCCTGCCCACCCGCAGGCTGGTGTGCGTGAAGCCTTGGCGGGGACGCCGGGGCCAACAAATTCCTCTCTTATGCATAACCTGATTTCCCCTTTGGGCAAGGCTGCCGGCGTGCGCCTGCCCGCCCGTTTTGGCATGGCCGCCGTGGCGCTGGCTGCTTCGTCCCTGGCCCCTACTGCTGCGGCACAGGAGGCCCGGCTGGCTGAAACCGTGGTCACGGCCACCCGTACCGAAACCAAGCTGGACGAGACGCTGGCCGACGTGCGCGTCATCACCCGCGAGCAGATCGAGGCCGTTGGCCCGGGCCGCTCGGTGGCCGAGGTCTTGCAACGCCTGGCAGGCGTGCAACTGTCCAGCTACGGTGGCCGGGGGCACGCGCAAAGCGTGTTTCTGCGCGGGGCAGGCAGCAGCCATGCGCTGCTGCTGGTCGATGGTGTTCGTTATGGCTCGGCCACGACGGCTGCACCGGCGCTGGCCAATCTGCCGCTGGAGTTGATCGAGCGCATCGAAGTGGTCAAAGGCCCGGCCTCGGCCCTGTACGGCAGCGAAGCCGTGGGAGGGGTCATCCAGGTGTTCACCAAGCGTGGTCAGGGTGCGGGCAAGCCGTTCCTGGGCAATGCCGAAGTCACGCTGGGCGACTATGGCCACAAGTCCGGCGCAGTCGGGCTGCGCGGCGAACAGAACGGTTTTGACTACCAGCTGAACCTGAGCCGCGTGACCGAGCATGGCATTTCCGCCACCAATGCCAACGACGGCGGCTACGACCCCGACCGCGACGCCTTCGACCAGACCGCTGCCCAGGTGGCCGTGGGTTATGCCTTCAACGCCGATTGGCGTGTGCAGGCGCAGTGGATGCAGTCCCGGGGCACGGTGTTCCTCGATTCCGGGCCGGGCAGCCATGACGACCTGCGTACCGAAGTCGGACGCGTGCAGCTCCAGGGCCAGGTGCTGCCGCTCTGGCGCAGCACGGTGTCGGTGGGGGAATCGACCGACAAGCAGATCGGCCTGCAGCAGGCCTGGGGCGACTACCACTTCACCACCCGCCAGACCGAGTACAAGTGGGACAACACCATCACCACCCCCCTGGGCGTGGTTCTGGCCGGGGTGGAGCGACTGGAACAGAAGGTGGATACCTCCAACGCCTATGCCGTCAATAAGCGTACCGTGGATGCCGTGTTTGCGGGCCTGAACGGCAACGCCGGACGGCATTCCTGGCAGATCAATGTGCGCAACGACGACAACTCGCAATTCGGCGACTTCACTACCTACGGTCTGAGCTATGGGCTGGAGCTGGTGCAGGGGCTGCGTGCCTATGCGGCCCACGGCAAGAGTATGCGGGCACCATCGTTCAACGATTTGTACTATCCCGCTCCCGGTATGTCGTGGGGCGGTAATCCAGACCTGGTGCCGGAGAAAGGCAAGAACAACGAAATCGGTCTGCAATGGAGCCAGGGCGCACACAGCGCCAAGCTGCTGCACTTCGACAACAAAATCCAGAATCTGATTGCATCCGGCAGTACCAGCATGGCCAACGTGGCAGGCACGACGCGCCTGAAAGGCTGGAGCGTGGAATACGGCTTTGCCTTGCAGGGCTGGGCTGTGGCTGCCACCTACGACTACCTGGATGCCAAGCAGGCCGACGGCCAAACGCCCGTGCGCCGCGCCAAGCACCAGGCCAGCCTGAATGTGGACAAGCAACTGGGCGCCTGGCGCCTGGGTACCAGCCTGCTGCACGTGGGCAGTCGCAAGGATACGGATTTCAAACCCTGGCCCTCTGTCCCCGTCACGTTGCCTGCCTACACCACGGCGGACGTCTATGCCGAATACCAGTTCACCCCCGAATGGTCGTTGCAGGCGCGTATCGCCAACCTGGGCAATGTCCGCTATGAAACCGCCTATGGGTACAACCAGCTGGGCCGTGCCGGCTATCTGACGCTGAAATGGGCCATGCGCTAACAGCGGTGCGGGCGGTGGCCTGCCGGTCGTTGCGCTGCCTGGGGGCCGGGCTGCTGCTGTGGGCCGCAGCGGCTGCGGTCTGGGCGCAGCAGACCGTGCCGCCCCGGCGCATCGTCTCCCTGCTGCCCTCGGCCACCGAAGCGGTATGCGCCCTGGGCGCTTGCGACCGGCTGGTGGGGGTGGACGATTTTTCCCTCGACCCACCCCAGGTGCAGGCGCTGCCCCGCCTGGGCCGGACGTGGGAGCCGTCGATCGAAGCGGTGGTGCAATTGCGCCCCGATCTGGTTCTGACCGGGCGCACGCCGCCCGTGCAGCAGCGCCTGCAAGCGCTTGGCTTGAACGTGCTGGAGGTGGACGCCACCACCGTGGCCGACGTGCAGGCGGCCCTGCAGCGCATCGATGCGGCCCTGCAACTGGGCCGGGCCGATGCGCTGTGGGCCGGTTTGCAGCACCGCTTGCAGCAGCAGGCCGCAGCCGTGGCCCGTCAGCGCCAGGGGCTGCCGGCATTGCGGGTGTATATGGAAGTGGACAACGCCATGTATGCCGCCGGGCCGGATTCGTTCATGGGGCAATTGCTGGCGCAACTGGGGGCGGACAACATCGCGCCGCCCAGCGCCACCGGGTTTCCGCAGCTCACGCCGGAGTATGTGGTGCGGGCCGACCCCGATCTCATCGTCCAGTCGCACGCAGCCAGTGTGCGGGCCTTGGCCGGGCGCCCGGGATGGCGCAACCTGAGGGTCTTGCGCCAGGGTCAGGTGTGCCAGCTCAACCCGCAGGAAAGCCGCACCGTCACCCACCCCGGCCCCCATCTGGACAAGGCCGCAGCCATTCTGGCGCAGTGCCTGAATCTGGCCGCAACCACCGGAAAAGCACCAGGAGAACACCATGAAACCCAGTAAAAGCTATGGGGAGCTGTGCTACCCCTTCATCCACGAGACTTCGACGCTGTGCGATTTTGAAATGGTCACCGACGAGCTGTGCGCCCTGATCGGCATGGCCTTGTCTGCCATGCCGCCGGAAATGGCCGATCTGGCTGCCGACCTCGACCGATTGCAGCCCCTGGCGTTTCACGTCAATGGCTCGATGCGCGGCAGGCTGGCGGTGGAGGAGGCCGACGTGCAATGGGTGGTGCAGCGCCTGCGCCATTACCAGGATGAGCTGGGCGAGCGCCAGCACACCTTCATCTTGCCCCGGGGCACGGTGCCGGTGCCGCAATTGCACCTGGCCCGCTCGTGCGCCAAAAAAGCCATCCGCGCCCTGGTGCGGGTCGAGCAGGAGGGACATGCCATCCCCGACGTGCTGCCCCGCATGTGCAATGCCATGTGCAATCTGTTTTTCCTGATGACGCTGGTCGTCAATCGCCGTCGCGGGGTGGAGGAAGTGCCCTTCGTCAGCAAAAGCTACAAGGTGTAGCCCAGGGGCTTTAGAACGTGTTCACGATCTCCGCGCGGGTGTGCAGTCGCGGACTCGGGCGCTCTGCGGCGTTGCAAATCCTCGTCATAGCACCGCTATGGCTGCGGTTGGCGTCTGGCAGCCCATCCCGATCCGATTCCCGCACCCCTTCGTGCCGAGATCGTGAACACGTTCTTACCGCCGTGTCGCCAGCCAGCACAGAATCGCCCCGCCGCACACCATGGCCGCGCCCTGCCAGAAGGCCCACGATAGCGCGGCCCCCAGCAGCCACACCGACAGCGCCGAGGAAAGCACGGGGATGAAGTACGAAGCCCCCGCCAGCACGGTGACGTTGCCGTGCAGGATGCCCACGTTCCAGGCCGCGTAGCCAAAGCCCATGGCCCCGGCGGCCAGCAGCAGGTAGACGATGGCGGAAAGGCTGAAATCCATGCTGCCGCCACCTTCCAGCAGGTATTTGGCCCACAGCACCAGCGACACTAGGATGAAGAAGGGCGTGACGCCGTTCTTGCCATTGGCGATGCGGGCGGTGACGGTGCAGTAGCCGGCCCAGATCAGCGCCCCGGCCAGGGCCAGGCCGTAGCTCAGGGGGTTGTCCTGCACGTTCCGCCACATACCGGGCAGGTCGAAGCCCTGCTCGCCGCCCAGCACCCAGCCGATGCCGACGATGGACAGCACGAAGCCCGGCGCGATCAGCCAGTTGGCCTGCTGCCGGTTGAACACAATGGCCGCGACGATGGTGAAGGTGGGCCACAGGTAATTGACCATGCCGACCTCGATGGCCTGCTGCGCCGTGTTGGCGTAGCCGATGGACAGGGCCAGGCACAGCTCGTAGGCGACGAACAGCAGGCTGCCCCAGAGCAGGTAGCGCGGCGGAAACGCCCGCAGTTCGCGCGGCCTGGCGCCGCCCACGGTCAGCAGCAGAAAGACCGAGGCCACGCTGTACATCATGGCCGCCCCGCCCGTGGGGCCGAGGTGGTCGCTGACGCTGCGGATCAGGCCGACGATGGAACTCCACAGCACGATGGCGACCAGCCCGATCAGGGTGGCCCGGTTCTTGTTTGGCATGGGTAATCGGTAAAATTTTTTTGGAAAGAAATAGCTGCTTGCGCTTGTATATATTGGTTTTCAGATAGATAAATACCTGAAATTCAATGATAACAATCGGTGGAAGCTATGTTTTTGATAAGTAAACACGTTCTCAGTGTACCGGTCGTGCGCCCACGGGGATTGGTCGCGGGCGACGATGCGCTGGGGCGGTTCAGGCGCTGGTTCTTCGCTCACAGCGGCGTGGCGGCGTAGTGGGACAAAGGATGCGAATGCCTCTGCTTACGGCACGCATCCAGAACGCTGGCGCCTGGGAATTGCCGGCAGGCTTTGATTCCCGGGGCACGGTGCGGGATACTCCCGGCTTTACAACCCTTCAGAATTCATACCATGCAAGGCCACCCCGAAGTCATCGACTACCTCAAAGAACTCCTGCGCGGCGAGCTGACGGCCCGTGACCAGTACTTTGCCCATTCGCGCATTTACGAAGACCAGGGCCTGAGCAAGCTGTTTGCCCGCATGGACCATGAAATGCAGGAAGAAACCCAGCACGCCGATGCCCTGCTGCGCCGCATCCTGATGCTCGGTGGTCGCCCCGACATGCGTCCCAAGGAGCTGAACCTGGGCGAAAACGTGCCCGACATGCTGCGCAAGGACCTGGCGGCGGAATACTCGGTGCGCGACAACCTGCGCAAGGGCATGGCCTTGTGCGAACAGTACGGCGATTACGTCAGCCGCGACATGCTGCTGCAGCAATTGCGCGATACCGAGGAAGACCATACCTACTGGCTGGAAAAACAGCTAGCCCTGATCGAACAGGTGGGGCTGCAGAACTACCTGCAAAGCCAGATGTGATGCGCTGGCGCTGCAACTGAAACAAAAGGGGCGTTCACCGAACGCCCCTTTTGTTTTGTCCGGTCAGGCGGCCTGCGGCACCAGGGCCAGCGCGGCCTGCACCAGTTGCTGCTCGGCCTCCGGCGCGTCGCAGGCGATGCGCCGGCGCTGGGGCATGGAGCGCAGCCAGGTGATCTGGCGCTTGGCCAGCTGGCGCGTGGCGGCGATGCCTTTTTCGCGCAGGCCGGGCAGGTCGGGCTGATCGGAAGGGAGGCCGCTGGTGGCGGCCAGGTCCAGCGCCTCCCACGCCTGGCGGTAGCCCACGCAGCGCATGCTGGGCAAATCCGGGTGCAGGTCGCCGCGGGCGCGGAGCTGCTGCACTTCGGACAGAAAGCCGCCCTCCAGCATGGCGTCGAAGCGCCGGGCGATGCGTTCGTGCAGCCAGGCGCGGTTCTCCGGTTCCAAGGAAAAAAAGGCGCCAGCGCTGATGGGGTTTGCGCTGGCAGCTCTGGTTTTTGCCTGATGAAAGTGGGACAGGGGCTGGCCCGTGGTGGCCCACACCTCCAGGGCACGCTGGATGCGCTGGCTGTCGTTGGGGGCCAGCCGGGCGGCGGTGGCGGGGTCTACTGCGGCCAGCCGGGCGTGCATCGCGGGCCAGCCGTGCTCGGCGGCCTCGGCATCCAGCCGGGCGCGGGTGGCGGGGTCGGCGGCGGGCATGTCGTCCAGACCGTCCATCAAGGCTTTGAAGTAGAGCATGGTGCCGCCCACCAGCAGCGGTATGGCGTGGCGCTGGCGGATGGCAGCAATCAGCGCGGTGGCATCGCGCACAAAATCGGCGGCGCTGTAGGACTGCAGCGGGTCGAGGATGTCGATCAGATG
>JAHRXD010000074.1 GCA_019104825.1 Comamonas sp. | reverse complement strand
CGCTCAAGGGCTGGAGCGGCATCGGCTTCGTCGTGCAGGCCTACCAGAAGCGCTGCCCGCACGACATCGACTACCTGATCGACCTGGCCCGCCGCAGCCGCCGCCGCCTGATGGTGCGGCTGGTCAAGGGCGCGTACTGGGACAGCGAGATCAAACGCGCCCAGCTCGACGGCCTGGCCGGCTACCCCGTCTACACCCGCAAGGTGTATACCGACGTGAGCTACCTGGCCTGCGCCCGCAAGCTGCTGGAGGTGCCGGACGCCATCTACCCGCAGTTCGCCACGCACAACGCGCAGACGCTGGCCAGCATCTACCAGCTGGCCACCAGCGTGGGCGGCAGCTATTACAGCGGCCAGTACGAATTTCAATGCCTGCACGGCATGGGCGAGCCGCTGTACGCCCAGGTCACGGGCGCCATCGCCGACGGCAAGCTGGCCCGGCCCTGCCGCGTCTATGCCCCGGTGGGCAACCATGAAACCCTGCTGGCCTACCTGGTGCGCCGCCTGCTGGAGAACGGCGCCAACACGTCCTTCGTGAACCGCATCGGCGACCCGAGCGTGCCGGTGGCCGAACTGGTGGCCGACCCGGTCGAGGAAGTCATGCAGATTGCCAACCAGGAGGGGCGCCTGGGCGCACCGCACCCGAAAATCCCGCTGCCTGCCCACCTGCTGGCCCAGGGGCCGCAAGGCCGCGCCAATTCGAGCGGGGTGAATCTGGCGCACGAGCAGCAACTGGCCTCGCTGGCCGCCGCGCTGCTCAGCAGCACCACGCAGCACTGGCTGGCCGCCCCGGCGGACGTGCCCCTGCCCGCCGACCCGGCGCAGACCGAAGGCTGGGCGGCGATGCGCAACCCGGCCGAGCTGTCCGACACCGTGGGCTGGGTGCGCGAAGCCAGCGCTGCCGATGCCCAGGCCGCCGCCGAACGCGCCGCCCGCGCCGCGCCCATCTGGGCGGGCACCCCGCCCGCCGCCCGTGGCGACGTGCTGCAACGCGCTGCCGATCTGCTGGAGCAGCGCAGCCAGGTGCTGATGGGGCTGATCGTGCGCGAGGCCGGCAAGACCTTGCCCAACGCCGTGGCGGAAATCCGCGAGGCCGTGGACTTCCTGCGCTACTACGGCGCGATGGTGGCCGACCAGTTCGACAACGCCCGCGAACGCCCCCTGGGCGTCATCCTGGCGATCAGCCCGTGGAACTTCCCGCTGGCCATTTTCTGCGGCCAGGTGGCCGCCGCCCTGGCGGCGGGCAACACTGTGCTGGCCAAACCCGCTGAACAGACGCCGCTGACGGCAGCGGCCATGGTCGCCATCCTGCACGAGGCCGGGGTGCCGCGCGATGCGCTGCAATTCGTGCCCGGCCAGGGCGAAACCGTGGGCGCTGCCCTGGTGGCGCATCCGCAGGTGGCGGGGGTGATGTTCACCGGTTCCACCGAGGTGGCCCGCATCATTGCCCGGCAGCTGGCGCAGCGCCTGTCGCCCGCAGGCCAGCCGATTCCGCTGATTGCCGAAACCGGCGGGCAGAACGCCATGATCGTCGATTCGTCCGCCCTGGCCGAACAGGTGGTGGGCGACGTGCTGACCTCGGCCTTCGACTCGGCGGGCCAGCGCTGCTCGGCCCTGCGCCTGCTGTGCGTGCAGGAAGACGTGGCCGAGCGCCAGCTCACCATGCTGCGCGATGCCCTGCACGAATGGAGCCTGGGCAACCCCGACCGCCAGAGTACCGACGTCGGCCCCGTGATCGACGAAGAAGCCCGCGCCCAGATCGAGGCGCACATCCGGCAGATGCAGGATGCGGGCCAGAAAGTCACCCGCGTGCAGCGGGCCGACGGTGCGCTGAACGGCCACTTCGTCGCCCCGGCCATCATCGAAATCGACAGCGCCCAGCGCCTGACCCGCGAAGTCTTCGGCCCGGTGCTGCACGTCATCCGCTTCCAGCGCGACCAGTTGGATGCGCTGGTGGACGACATCAACGCCACCGGCTACGGCCTGACCTTCGGCGTCCACAGCCGCATCGACGAAACCATCGACCGTCTGACCCGCCGCATCCACGCCGGCAACGTGTACGTGAACCGCAACGTGGTCGGCGCCGTGGTCGGCGTGCAGCCCTTTGGCGGCATGGGCCTGTCCGGCACCGGCCCCAAGGCGGGCGGGCCGCTGTACCTGTACCGCCTGGTGCAGGGGCAGCCCAATACGGCCCTGGCCGCATTGCCGCGCTCCGAGCAGAGCGCCCCGGCGCCGCAACTGCTGGCCAGCCTGCAGACCACGGTGATTGCCGGGGTGGAACAGTCGGGCCGCATCTGCGCCGAAGCGCTGGCCGCCTCGCGCCTGGGCACCAGCCTGCTGCTGACCGGCCCGACCGGGGAGAGCAACCGCTACCGCCTGCTGCCGCGCGGTGCCGTCTGGGCACTGCCGCGCACGCCGCTGGGCCTGGTCCACCAGGTGGCCGCTGCCCTGGCGACCGGCAATCCCTGCCACGTGGTGCTGCCCGCGCAGGACAACGGCTGCGCCGCCGCCTGGCACGCCCTGCGGGCTGCTGCCGGCGATGCCGGTACGGCCTGGCTGCACAGCGCCGACAGCGCCAGCCTGGAAGATGCCGCCGTCCCCATGAGCGCCTTGCTCTTCGAAGGCGATGGCGACGCCCTGGTGACCATCACCACCCAGGTGGCGGCGCGTGCCGGCGCCATCGTGCGCATCGAGAGCCGCAGCAGCGAAGCGCTGCACGCCGGGCAAGGCTATGACCTGGCCGCCCTGCTGCATGAACAGTCCATCAGCACCAATACGGCAGCAGCGGGCGGCAATGCCCAACTGATGACCATGGCCTGAACCCCATTCCAAGCAAAGGAAAAAGATAACTGTGTCCGGTAATTTCTACACCTACATCGCCTTGGCGCTGT
>JAHRXD010000071.1 GCA_019104825.1 Comamonas sp. | reverse complement strand
AGCCTCGCATTCTACACAGAATTTTGAGCAGTTGGCAAGTGGTGAAGAATTTTTTTCTTCCCGGCTGCCGAAGCTTTCGATTCGGCACACCGGCCACCGCCGTTGCGAGGGAGCGGACTATAGCACCGTTTTTAGGGGTTTCCCCCAAAATTTTTCGGCAGCAGCCAACATCCTGCCCTGCGCACCCTTCCCCTAGATAATTTGCGCCCTATGGCACTGATCACACTATTGAATGCGCAACTGGCCTTTGGCCATGTTGCCTTGCTGGACCACACCGATTTTTCCCTGGAAGGGGCCGAGCGCATCGGCCTGATCGGGCGCAACGGGGCGGGCAAATCGTCCCTCTTGAAGATTCTGGGCGGTCTGGCACAACCCGACGATGGGCTGCTGCAACTGCAAAGCGGCATCCGCATTGCCTACGTGGCCCAGGAGCCTGACCTTGACCCTGACCAGACGGTGTTCGAAGCTACGGCCCTGGGCCTGGCGGAAGCAACCGCTTTGCGCGAGCAATATCTGGCGCACGCCCCGGGGGTCGATCTGGATGCCTTGCAGTCGCGGATTGAAGCCCTGGATGCCTGGAACTGGGAGCAGCGCGTAGAAGAAACCCTGCAACGCCTGCATCTGGATGCCACAGCGCAGGTGGGCAGCCTGTCCGGCGGGACGAAAAAGCGCGTGGCGTTGGCCCAGGCGCTGGTGGCCAAGCCGGAGGTGCTGCTGCTGGACGAGCCGACCAACCACCTGGACCTGGATTCGATTGCCTGGCTGGAGGATTTGCTGCTGGACTTCCGGGGCAGCGTGGTGACGATTACGCACGACCGGGCGTTTCTCGACCGCATTGCCACGCGCATCGTGGAGCTGGACCGGGGGCAGTTGCGTTCCTACCCCGGCAATTTCTCGCAGTATCAATTATTGAAGGCCGAGCAGCTCCAGCAGGAGGCCATCATCAACGCCAAGGCCGACAAGCTGCTGGCGCAGGAAGAAGTGTGGATTCGCAAGGGCGTGGAGGCACGGCGCACGCGCAGCGTCAGCCGGGTGGAGCGCCTGAAGGAGCTGCGGGCGAGCCGGGAGGCTCGGCGGACGGCCCTGGGCAACGTGCAGATGGACATTGCTTCCGGCAAGGAGGGCAGCTACCAGGGCAAGATCGTGGCCGAGCTGACGGGCGTCTCCAAGCAGTTTGGCCAGCGGCGCATCGTGCATAACTTCAGCGGCACGATTTTGCGCGGCGACAAGGTGGGGCTGCTGGGGCCGAATGGCGCGGGCAAAACCACGCTGCTGAAAATGATTCTGGGCGATCTGGCACCCGACAGCGGACAGGTGCGCCTAGGCAACAACCTGCAAGTGGCCTATTTCGACCAGATGCGGGCGCAGATCGATCTGGATGCGACGCTGGAGGATTTCATCAGCCCCGGCAGCGAGTGGATCGAGATCGGCAAGAACAAAAAGCATGTGAAAAGTTATTTGCAGGATTTTTTGTTCTCCCCGGCGCGGGCGCTGTCGCCGGTGCGTTCCCTCTCCGGGGGCGAACGCAACCGTTTGCTGCTGGCGCGGCTGTTTGCCCGCCCGGCGAATGTGCTGGTGCTGGACGAGCCGACCAACGATCTGGACATCGACACGCTGGAGCTGCTGGAAGACCTGCTCCAGCAGTACGACGGCACGGTGTTCCTGGTCAGCCACGATCGGACGTTTCTGGACAACGTAGTCACCAGCATCATCGCTGCCGAAGGCGACGGCCTGTGGCGCGAGTACGAAGGCAGCGTGCAGGACTGGCTCACGCAATCGCAGCGCAGCCAGGCGCTGGCGGAGCAGGCCGGTAAAACCGTCGGCACCGCCACGGCCCCTGCATCGAAGGAAGAAAAGGCCGCGCCCCCGCCTGCCGCCGCAAATCCCACGAAACGCAAACTCAGCTACAAGGAGCAGCGCGAGCTGGAGCAGTTGCCCGCCCATATTGAAGCGCTGGAGGCCGAGCAGGCCAGCCTGCGTGCCGAACTGGCCGACCCGCAGATTTACGCCCAGGACAACGCGCGGGCGCTGGCCCTGCACGCCCGCGACGGCGAGATCGAGGAGGCGCTGATGGCGGCATTGGAGCGCTGGGAGCTGCTCTCCAATACATAACCGCCCGGCGGATTCAGCTCCGCAGGCTGTCCCCCAGCCCGATGCCGATGTCCCGCGCCATGGTCAGCAGTTCGTGGTCGAGGGGGACTTTGCGCTGCACGTTGGCCACCTGGGCGATGGGCACGCTGCCGATCTGACCGCCTTGCAGCGTCACCATCTGGCCGAACTGCCCGGCCAGCACCAGTTGCGCCGCCTTGTGGCCGTAGCGCGAAGCCAGCACGCGATCGTAGGGTGTGGGGTCGCCGCCGCGCTGGACGTGGCCCAGGACGGTGGTGCGCACTTCGCTTTTCAGGTAGGGCTGCAATTGTTCGCGCAAGACGTGGCCGATGCCGCCCAGGCGCACCGGGTCGGGGCTGCCCTCGACACGGGCCTGCACGGTCTGCCCGGCACCGCTTTGCTTGGCCCCTTCGCCCACGCAGATGATGGTGTAACGCTGGCGTTCCTCGCGCTGGCGGCACAGGGCGGCCACGGCCTGCACGTCGTAGTCGATTTCCGGCAGCAGGATGATGTCCGCACCACCCGCCAGCCCGGCCTCCAGCGCCAGCCAGCCGGCGTGGCGGCCCATGGTTTCCACGATCATCACGCGGTGGTGGCTGTTGCCGGTGCTTTCGACGCGGCGCAGGGCATCGGTGGCGGTGGCCACGGCGGTGTCGAAGCCGAAGCTGCGCTCGCAATGGGCGATGTCGTTGTCGATGGTTTTGGGCACGCCCACGCACTGCATCCCGGTGGCCTGGGCCACGCCGTGCGCCAGGCTCATGGTGCCGTCGCCGCCGATGGCGACGACCACGTCCAGCCCCAGCGCCTGTACGTTGGCCTGCACCCGGGCCAGCGTGGCCGCGTCCTTCAGCGGATTGGCGCTGTTGCTGGTGCCCAGAATGGTGCCGCCCCGGTGCAGGATGCCCGATACGTCGCGCCAGCCCAGGGGCCGCACCTGCGGCTGCGCGGCCATCAACCCTTCGAAGCCGTCGGCAATGCCCAGCACCTCGCACTGGCCGTGGTGGATCAGCGACTTGGTCACGGCGCGGATGACTGCGTTCAGGCCGGGGCAGTCGCCGCCGCCCGTGAGAATGCCGACTTTCATGGTATCTCCTTTGAATTTAGTAGCATTTTCCGCTTGATATACAAAGATTTCAGAATGATTTATACATGAAATCATTTATATATCAGCGAAAGCAGCATCTTTATTGATAGCTCGCATCCACGGGCACCGGCAGCAGGCGCAGCGCCTGCCGGTAGCGCTCGTCCTGCTGCAAGGCGGCCCAATCCGGCGCCGGGGCGGACGGCAGCAGGCGGGCCATGCGCCGGGCGCTGCGGGCGTCAGGCTGCCAGCGCCCGGCGCCTTGCGCTGCCGCCAGGCCTGCCAGCAAGGCATCCACCGGCTGGCCGTCGCCCACGCTTTGATTGCACAGCAACACCGCATCGCAGCCTGCGTTCAGGGCGGCCAGGGCGGCGGCGGTGTAGCTGACGGGTTCGCCGTCGATCACGCGGGCGCCTTCCATGCTCAGGTCGTCGCTGAAGATCACGCCTTCAAAGCCGAGCTGGCCGCGCAGGATGTCTTGCAGCCAGCGGGCGCTGAAGCCGGCGGGGCGGCTGTCCACCTGGGGGTAGACGATGTGCGCGGGCATGACGCTGGTCAGCACCTGCGCCAGCCAGGGGTAGGGAGCGGCGTCGTCGGCCAGGATAGCTGGCAGGCTGCGCTCATCCACCGGCATGGCGACGTGCGAATCGGCCTGGGCGTAGCCGTGGCCCGGAAAGTGCTTGCCGCAGTTGGCCATGCCCGCTTGCAGCAGGCCGTGCATCAGGCTTTGCGCCAGGCGGGTGACGGTTTTAGGATCGCGGCCAAAACTGCGGTCGCCGATGATGCAGCTCTCGCCCCAGTCCAGGTCGAGTACGGGGGTGAAGCTCAGGTCCACGCCGCAGGCCCGCAGTTCGGCGGCCAGCACGTAACCGCAGGCCAGCGCCGCCTGCTGGGCGCGTTCCGGGCTGGCCTGCGCCCACAGCTGGCCCAGTACGCCCATGGCGGGCAGGTGGGTGAAGCCGTCGGTACGAAAGCGCTGCACGCGCCCGCCTTCGTGATCGACGCAGATGAGCAGGTCGGGGCGCAGCGCCTTGATCTCGGCGCACAGGGCGGTGAGCTGGGCACGGTTCTGCCAGTTGCGGCCAAACAGAATCATGCCGCCGACCAGGGGGTGCGACAGGCGCTGGCGGTCGATGTCCGCAAGCTGGGTGCCAGCAATATCGATCACCAAAGGGGCGTGGACGGCGGGAACAGGGATGGGCATGTGAAAAGCATCCGTCAAAGACAAAGCCCGCAATGGTACGTCAGCCATCCCTTCGTGCCGCCGTTGTAAAGACGAGGCAAATTACAGAAGATAAGATTCATTTTCATTTAGATTGGATAGACTACGCGGTTCTGTTGTCGGGCTGCCCTGTCGGGGCCGTCTTCTTCCTTTTTCTTTCGCCTGCATGACTTCCCCTGCCTCTCCTGCCCGCGCCCGTTGGCTTACGACTTTGCACCAATGGCATTGGGTCAGCGCCGCCGTCAGTCTGGTGGCCATGCTGCTGTTTGCCATCACCGGTTTTACGCTGAACCACGCCGCCGACATCGAAGGCACGCCCCAGGTCACCCAGTTGCAGGTCCAGGTACCCGCTGCGCTGCTGGCCGACCTGCCGGCCGACAACGCCCCCCTGCCCCCGGCCCTGCGCGACTGGCTGGACACGGCCTGGCACATCTCCACGGGCGGGCGCGAGGCCGAGTTTTCCGAGGACGAGGTCTACCTCTCCCTGCCCCGCCCCGGCGGCGATGCCTGGCTGCGCATCAGCCTGCCCGATGGCGAGGCCGAATACGAACGCACCGACCGGGGCTGGATTTCGTACCTGAACGACCTGCACAAAGGCCGCAACACCGGCACGGCCTGGCGCTGGTTCATCGACATCTTTGCCGCCGCCTGCGTCCTGTTCTGCGCCACCGGCGTGGGCATTCTGTACCTGCACGCCAAGAACCGCCCCATGGCCTGGCCCGTCCTGGGCCTGGGGCTGTTGCTGCCGGCGCTGCTGGCCCTGTTGTTTATCCATTGATTGAGAAAAAGGAAAGCGATTCGATGAAACCCTTGCACCTGCGCTTTGGCACGGCGGCCCTCGCCGCCGCCGGTTTTACCGCCCTGGGCACCCCGGCCCTGGCGGCCAGCTTGACGGTGGGCGTGGAAATCCCCCGCCTGCAAGTGGCCGAATACCACCGCCCCTACGTGGCCGTGTGGATCGAACGTGCCGACAACAGCGTGGCCAGCACCCTGGCCGTGTGGTACGACGTGAAGCTGAAGAACGCCGAAGGCACCAAATGGCTCAAGGACATGCGCCAGTGGTGGCGGCGCACTGGCCGCGAGCTGGACGTGCCCATCGACGGCGTGACCAGCCCCACCCGCCCGGCCGGCAAGCACACGCTGGAGTTCACCGAAGGCAAGGCGCCCCTGGCCGCCCTGCCTGCGGGCGAATACAAGCTGGTGGTGGAAGCAGCCCGCGAAGTCGGCGGGCGCGAGCTGGTGAGCATTCCCTTCACCTGGCCTGCTGCCCAGGCTGCCAGCCTGCAAGCCCAGGGCAAAGCCGAGCTGGGTGCCATCACCCTGCAAGTCAAACCATAACCCCCCTTTTTTTCTGGAGTTCACGATGCACAAAAACCTTACCCGTCTGACTGCCGCCCTGGCCCTGGCTTGCGCCGCCACCCTGCCTGCCCAGGCACACAACGCATGGATGCTGCCCTCGACCACGGTGCTGTCCAAGGCCGACTGGATCACGGTGGATGCCGCCGTCTCCAACGACCTGTTCTTTTTCAACCACGTGCCGCTGAACCTGCAAGGCCTGCAAATCACGGCCCCCGATGGCAGCGCCATGCAGCCGCAGAACCCGCACCAGGGCAAGCTGCGCAACGTGTTCGACCTGCACCTGGAGCAGCCCGGCACCTACCGCATCGCCACGGTGAACAGCGGCCTGTTCGCCAGCTACAAGGATGCCAAGGGCCAGCCCAAGCGCTGGCGCGGCACCCCGGAGAAATTTGCCGCCGAAGTGCCCGCCGATGCCCAGGAGCTGAAAGTCACCCAGGCCGTGGGCCGCATCGAAACCTTCGTCACCCTGGGCAAGCCCAGTGCGATCACCGCCACCGGCCAGGGGCTGGAGCTGCTGCCCACCGAAGGCCAGCACCCCAACGACCTGGTCGCCGGTGAGGCCGCCCGCCTGCGCATGACGGTGGACGGCCAGCCTGCCGCCAACGTCACCGTCACCATCACCCCGGGCGGTTCGCGCTACCGCGACAGCGTCAACGAGATCGAAGTGACCACCGATGCCCAGGGCGTCTTCAGCGTCACCTGGCCCGCCGCTGGCGCCTACTGGCTGGAAGCCGAACACAAGGACGGCAAAACCAGCCTGCCCCAGGCCAAGGAACGCCGCCTGACCTACGCCGGTACGCTGGAAGTGCTGCCCTAATCAAAAAAAGTGAGCTGCTGGCGTGCGCATTCATTATTCTTTAAATACTTTCAAGCTTGAAAACACCGACCAATCAGCGGAACAAGCTCCTGTTTTAAAGAAAAACCTCAGCTTTGCGCACGCTACGCCCTCCTTCGCCGCCCAGCACGTGCGTGCTGCCGACCCGGCCAGCCTGCACACGCTGGCCGGCACCAGCATGGGCACGCACTGGCGCGTGCGCGTGGACAACCCGCAGTACCTGCCGCTGGAAGCCATCCGCAGCGCCATCGAAGAGTCCCTCGACGATGTCGTGCGCCACATGAGCCACTGGGCGGCAGACTCCACCCTCACCCGCTTCAACCACGCCGCCGCCGGCACCTGGCACCCGCTGCCCGCCGCGCTGGATGCGGTGCTGCACGCCGGCCTGCATTGGGCCGGGCAAAGCGGCGGCGCCTTCGACCCCACCCTGGGCGCCCTGGTCGCCGCCTGGGGCTTTGGCCCGCACGCCCCGCAACACCCTGCCGACTGGCGGCCCGCCAGCACCGCCGCCATCGCCCAGGCGCAGGCGTGCAGCGGCTGGCAGCGCCTGCAACACCACCCGCAGCGCGGCTGGCATCAGCCCGGCGGCCTGCACCTGGATTTGAGCGGCATCGCCAAGGGCCATGCCGTCGATGCCGTACTGCTGCGCCTGCACGCCCTGGGGCTGCCCAACGCCCTGGTGGAAATCGGCGGCGAACTGCGCAGCAGCGGCCAGCGCCCGGACGGCCAGCCCTGGCGCGTCGCCATCGCGCCCATCGCCGCTACTGCGAAGCAGATGCCCGATGCCCCCCCCAGCGCCATCGCCCTGCGCGACTGCGCCATTGCCACCTCCGGCGACCTGTACCACCGCCACCAGTGGGAAGGGCGCAGCTATTCGCACACCCTTGACCCGCGCACCGGTACCCCGATCGACAACGACCTGTCCAGCGTCACCGTGCTGCACGCCGAATGCCTGCACGCCGATGCGCTGGCCACGCTGCTCACCGTCCTCGGCCCCGAGGCGGGCTGGGCCTTTGCCGAAGAACACGGCATCGCCGCCCTGCTGACCAGCCCCGCCGCCAGCCGCTGCACCAGCGCCTGGAAGGCGCATCTTTCCACCCCGCATTGATTCATGGCCGACCTTCTCACCACCGACCCCACCCGCTGGGCCTGGGCGCTGGCCCTGCTGCTGGCCTATGTTCTGCTGTGCCTGGGCCTGTACCGCCAGCAGCGCCGCGCCCGCCGGCAAGCCCAGGAACAGGCCGCCGCACTGGCCAGCGGCGATCGCCCCATCCTCATCGCCTACGCCAGCCAGACCGGCCAGGCCCAGACGCTGGCCCAGCACTGCGCCGAACAACTGCACGCCGCCGGCTGGGCCGTGACGGTGCAGGCGCTGAACCAGACCCCGCCCGCACAACTGCAAGCGGCCACGCACGCCATCTTCATCGCCAGCACCTATGGCGAGGGCGATGCGCCGGACAACGCCGCCCTGTTCCAGCGCCAGTGCATGGCCCAGACTTTGGATTTATCCGCGCTGCGCTATAGCCTGCTGGCCCTGGGCGACAGCCACTACGCCCAGTTCTGTGGCTTTGGCCGGACGCTGGACGCCTGGCTGCAAGCCCAGCAGGCCCAGCCGCTGCACGAGCGCCTGGAGGCCGACCAGTCCGGCAACGCCGCAGCCGCCCTGGCCCAATGGCAAGGCACGCTGGCCGCTGCGCTGAACCTGGACGCCAGCGCCCTTGCCAACGCCCCCGGCGCACCCGCCCCCACCACCTGGACGCTGGTACAGCGCCAGCACCTGAACCCCGGCAGCCAGGGCGGCGCGGTCTACCACCTGGAACTGGCTGCGCAGGAGTCGGACACGGCCTGGGAATCCGGCGATCTGGTCGATCTGGTGCCTCCGCCAGCGGCAGAGGATGCGCAGGAAGCGTCCGCGCCGCGCAGTTACTCCATCGCCTCCATCCCTGCCGATGGCGGTCTGCACCTGCTGGTGCGCCAAACATGGCGCGACGACGGCACGCCGGGGCGGGCCTCGCACTGGCTGACCGCCGATCTGGACGTGGGGGCCACGCTCACCCTGCAACTGCGGGCCCACCCCGGCTTCCGGCTGGAGGACAACGCCCTGCGCCCCCTCATCCTGATCGGCAACGGCACCGGGCTGGCCGGGCTGCGTGCCCACCTGCGCAGCCGCGCCGCGCAGGGCCGGCACGCCAACTGGCTGATTGCCGGAGAGCGCCAGTCCGCCTATGACCGGCTCTACGGAGCAGAACTGCAAGCATGGCTGGTCAGCGGGCATTTGCAGCGCCTGGACTGGGCTTTCTCGCGTGACGGCGAGTCCAAAACCTATGTGCAAGACCGGCTGCGCGAACACGCCGCCCTGCTGCGCCAGTGGGTCGAAACCGGCGGCGCAGCCCTGTACGTCTGCGGCAGCCTGCACGGCATGGCCGAGGGCGTGGACGCCGCCCTGCGCGAGGTTCTGGGCAACGCCGCCGTGGACGACTTGGTGCAGCAGGGTCGCTACCGACGCGATGTGTATTAACGCCGCCGCATCGGCAGCGTGATGCTCACCAGGCAGGCAAAAATCAGCCCCACGCCCACCCAGCCCCAGGCGGGCAGGCGTTCGCCCACGATCAGCCCGGCCAGGACGGCGGCCACCACCGGCTCCAGCAGCGTGATCGTGGTCGCCATGCTGGCCTGCACGCGGGCCAGCCCGTAGCCAAAGCAGATATAGCCCAGAAACATCGGCACCAGCGCCATGTAAATGCCCACGGCGGCGTTGTTCCACGAGGCCAGAAACGGTGCGCCAGTGGCGAACAACAGCGGCATCAGCAGCAGCCCGCCCAGCCCGAACATGGCCCCCATCGCCGCCCGCGCGGGCACCTGCCGCTGCATCAGCCGCCGCGCCGCCCAGGAGTAGAAGGCATAGGTCAGCCCCGCCAGCAGCCCCAGCAGCACACCGGTGAAGATGTCCGGCGGCGGCGCGGCGCTGCCGTGGCTGCCGCCTTCGGCCAGCGTCAGCACGGCCATGCCCAGCAGGCCCAGGGCCGCGCCCACGGCCCAGCGCAGGCTGACGCGCAGGCCGTCCAGCAGCATTTCGATCAGCGCCGACAGCAGCGGGGCCGAGCCGATGGACACCACCGTGCCCACCGTCACCCCCGCCAGCCGCATGGAGCCATAAAACGCCAGCGGATACACCGCCACCGCCAGCGCCCCCAGCAGCAGCCACAGCCACTGGCGGCGCAGCGCAGCCAGGCTGCTGGCGATGGGCCGCACCGCCATGCCCGCTTGCAGCACCCCGCCCACGCCCATCGCCGCCGCGCCGATGGCCATGGCCCCGACTTGCGGCGCAAAAGTGGCAGACACACCGGTAGTGCCCCACAGCACCGATGCGGCCACGATGGCCGCCACGCCCAGCAGGCGCTGCTGCCCGGCTGCGGCGCTCACAGCGCCTCCAGCAAGGCGGCGGCAATAGGCCGCGCCTGGCGCATACAGTCGCTGCGCCCTTCCAGTCCGGCACGGGCCATTGCGCCTTCCAGCAAGAAGGCCAGGTGCCGCGCCGCTTGCGTCGCCTGCGCGGGCTGTTCGGGCAACAGCGCCGTCACCTGCGCCAGCAGCAGGGCTTCGACTTCTTCCTTGTGCTGGCGCACGGCGGCGCGGCCCGCATCGCCCACCTGCAATTCCGCCGCCGCATTCAGCAGGCCGCAGCCGCGAAAGCCGCGCTCATAGGCATGTTCGGCATGGTCGGTGTAGGCATCGAACACCGCCAGCACCCGTTCCACAGGGGTAGCGGCCTGCGCCAGCCGCTGCGCGTACAGCCCCAGCCATTCGGCGTGGCGCACTTGCAGATAGGCGGCGACCAGATCGGCCTTGGAGTCGAAATTGTTGTAGAGGCTTTTTTTCGCCACCCCGGCTTTTTTGACGATGGCGTCGATGCCGGTGGCGGCGATGCCGTCGTTGTAGAACAGCTTGGCGGCAGCATCGAGCAGCCGGTCGCGGGCGCTGCCGCTGGTGTATTCCTGGGTGCTGGCAGAAACCATGGGGCAAGTTTTTGTTACAAAGTAGGTAGACCAGTATACCTACTCCATCGCTCATCCTAGGGGTGCTCCTGTTTACGCATTGTCAGCCTGGCAGCAACATGCAGCCTTAGACTTGCGCCCTCCACTACCAACCTGACCTCCGCCGATGCTTACCGAACTGCTCCAAGGTGCGGCCATGCTGCTGGCACTGTGCTTTTTGCACGGCGCCAACATGCGCCTGTGGCGCAAGCATCCCCGCCTGGGGAACGTGGCAACCGGCCTGCTGTTTGGCGGCATCTGCGTCGTCGGCATGGCGGCCCCCCTGCACTTGGCGCAGGGGGTCATCATTGATCCCCGCTCGGTCGTCCTGAGCATGGCGGCGCTGTTCGGCGGCCCCATTCCTGCGGCAATTGCCACCGCCATGGCCGTGGCCATGCGCTGGTCCGTCGGCGGCAGCGGGATGATCGTGGGCACGCTGGTCATTCTGTTGTGCAGCAGCGCCGGGCTGCTCTACCGCTACGCCCGCCACCAAGGCCGGGTAGGCGTGGGCATGGGGTCGCTGCTGGTTTTTGGCGTGCTGCTGCACCTTGCCATCCTGCTGATGTTCCAGGCGCTGCCCGCCTCGATACGGGCACACCTGAACACCACGCTGCTGCTGCCCTATGTGCTGGTGTTCAGTCCGGCCACCGCGTTGCTGGGCTGGCTGCTGCACGATGCGGAACAGCGCTTTGCCACGGAAACCGCCCTGGCCAGCAACATTGCCCGCATCTCGGCCATCACCCACTCCATTCCCGACGTGATCGTGCTGCTGGACGAGGATGGCCGTTACCTGGAAGTGCTGACCCCGGACGAATCGCGGCTGGTCGCCCCCGTCGCACAACTGCTGGGCCGCCACCTTTCCGATGCGCTGCCGCCGGAAACCGCCGCCCCTTTGCTGCACGCCGTGCAGGAAAGCCTGCGCACCAATACCGCGCAAATGCTGGATTACAAAATCCAGGCCCCATCGGGGCTGCGCCATTTCGAGGGCCGCTGCCAGCCCCTCAATGCCCTGGTGCAGGGGCGGCCAGCGGTGGTGTTTATCGCCCGCGACCGCACGGCCCGCGTGCAGGCCGAGGAGGCGCTGCGCGAATCCGAAATCCGCTTTCGCACACTGCTGCGCGACATCCCCTCGATCGCGGTGCAGGGCTACCGGGCCGACGGCACCACCGTTTACTGGAACCGTGCCGCCGAGCGCATCTACGGCTACACCGCCGAGGAAGCACTGGGCCAGAGCCTGTTCGACCTCATCATCCCCGCCGACATGCGCCCGGGCGTGCGCGAGGCCATGGCGCAGATGTTCGCCACCGCCACCCCCATCCCGGCCAGCGAACTGCGCCTGCGACACAAGGACAGCTCCCCGGTGGAGGTATTTTCCAGCCACGCCTACGTCCACATCCCGGGCAGCGAGCCGGAGATATTCTGTATCGACATCGACATTTCCGGGCGCAAGGCCGCCGAGCAGCAGGCCCACTACCTGGCCTTCTACGACGCCCTGACCGGCCTGCCCAACCGCCGCCTGCTGACCGATCGGATGGAGCAGATCATTGCCGACGGCGCACGCACCGGCCTGTACGCCGCCGTGCTGCTGATCGACGTAGACCACTTCAAGGTCCTCAACGACAGCCGGGGCCACGAGGCAGGCGACCAGGTGCTGGCGGCCATGGCCCGGCGGCTGTGCGACTGCGTACGTCCACAGGACACGGTATCGCGCCCGGGGGGTGATGCCTTCATCGTCGTCCTCGGCAGCCTCAGCACCGACAAGGCCGATGCCGCCGCCCAGGTGCAGGCCCTGGGCGGAACGATGCTGCAATGCCTGCAAGCACCCTACCTGCTGGGCCAGGAAGAACACCGCATGAGCGCCAGCATCGGCGCCGTGCTGGTCACGCCAGGACAGGCCAGCGTTGACGAGCTGCTGCAACACGCCGACCTGGCCATGTACCAGGCCAAGGAATCCGGGCGCAACACCCTGCGCTTCTTCGACCCCGAAATGCAGGCCAGCGTCCACCAGCGCCTGCTGCTGCAAACCGACATGTACCGGGGCCTGCGCGAACACGAATTTGCACTGTTCTACCAAGTGCAGGTCAATGCCCACGGGCAGACCACCGGGGCCGAGGCGCTGGTGCGCTGGCACCACCCGGACAAGGGGCTGGTGCCGCCCAACCTGTTCATCCCCCTGGCCGAAGAAACCGGGCAGATTCTGGAGCTGGGCCACTGGGTGCTGGCCACCGCCCTGCACCAGCAGGCGCAGTGGCGCAACGACCCGCAGCGGGCAGCGCTGTCGATGTCCATCAACGTCAGCGCCCGCCAGTTCCGCCAGGAAAATTTTGTGGACGACGTGCGCCAGCTCCTGACCGCCAGCGGCGCCGATCCGCACTGCATCAAGCTGGAACTGACCGAAAGCCTGCTGCTGCAAGACGTCAACAGCGTCATCACGACCATGCAGGCCCTGCGCACACTGGGCCTGCGCCTGTCGCTGGACGACTTTGGCACCGGCTACTCCAGCCTGGGCTATTTGAAGCACCTGCCGCTGAACCAGATCAAGATTGACCAGGGCTTTGTGCGCAACATCCTCCACGACACGCGCGATGCGGCCATTGCGCAAAGCATCATCACCCTGGCGCACAGCCTGGGCCTGGAAGTGATCGCCGAAGGCGTGGAAACGCAGGCCCACTACCACTTCCTGCTGGAGCGCGGCTGCCGCGCCTTTCAGGGCTATCTGTTCGGCAAGCCCCAGCCGCTGGACGATTTCGAGCGCCAGCTGGCCTGACCCGAGAGCCTGTTCACGCCTCTCGCCGCTCCACCACGCAGAAGCTGGCAGCGTAATCCGTCTCGTCGGTCACGCTGATCCAGGCATGCAGGCCGCGCTCCTCCATCCACACCCGCATCGGGCCATGCAGCACGATGGTGGGCTGGCCGCTGGGCAGATTGGTGATTTCGCAGTTGCGCCACGTCATGGGCATGACCATGCCCAGGCCCACGGCCTTGCTGAACGCCTCTTTGGCAGAAAAGCGCGTGGCCAGATAACGCAGGCCACGTTCGGGCCAGCGTTGGCTGCGGGCGTGCCAGGTGGCCAGTTCGGCCTCGGTCAGCACTTTCTGGGCAAAGCGCTCGCCATGGCGCTCGACGCTGGCGCGGATGCGGCGCACGTCGCAGATGTCGGTGCCTATGCCGTAGATCATAAATTCCTCAAAAACAAGCGCTGTTGTTGCAATACCCATGCGCGATGGCGCCTGGTCATCCTCATGGCCCGGGCCGACCGCGCCACACCCCGATCCGCCCTGGATAATAGGCCCCCGACCGCCCTGTCCAGGCGGCCCGCTACCGTTTTCCGAATTGCAATGACCCCCGCTGCAAGCGCAAATCCACTCGCCCCGCTGGAACGGACGCGTTTCCTCTCCATCCATTGGCCGGCACCCTGGCTGGCCCCCTACGCAGCCCTCGGCCAGCAG
>JAHRXD010000061.1 GCA_019104825.1 Comamonas sp. | reverse complement strand
AGCCTCGCATTCTACACAGAATTTTGAGCAGTTGGCAAGTGGTGAAGAATTTTTTTCTTCCCGGCTGCCGAAGCTTTCGATTCGGCACACCGGCCACCGCCGTTGCGAGGGAGCGGACTATAGCACCGTTTTTAGGGGTTTTCCCGAAGATGCTCAAACTTTGCAGGCCAGCTCCAGCGCATCGATGAACAGGGCGGCAACGTCACAGCCGGTTTGCTGCTGGATTTCCTGGAAGCAGGTGGGGCTGGTGACGTTGATCTCGGTGATGTGTTCACCGATCACATCCAGGCCGATGAGCAACAGGCCACGGGGCGCCAGTTGTGCGCCGATGGCTTCGGCCATGGCCTGATTGGAGGGGCTGAGCGGCTGAGCAACACCTTTGCCGCCAGCGGCGAGGTTGCCCCGCACTTCGTTGCCTTGCGGAATGCGGGCCAGGCAAAAGGGCACGGGCTTGCCGTCGATGATGAGGACACGCTTGTCGCCAGCGCTGATTTCCGGCAGGAATTTTTGCACCATGACGCTGGTGCGTCCGCCCTGGTTGAGGGTTTCGATGATGGAGCCAAGGTTCAGTCCGTCAGCCTTGACCCGGAAGATGCCCATGCCGCCCATGCCGTCCAGGGGCTTCAGGATGATGTCCTGGTGCTGGGCATGGAAGGCACGGATGGCCTGGGCATCCCGAGTGACCAGGGTGGGGCCGAGGAATTGGGGGAACTCCATGACGGCCAGTTTTTCCGGGTGTTCCCGCAAGGCGGCCGGACTGTTGAAGACTTTGGCGCCTTCCCGCTCGGCCTGGGAGAGCAGGTGGGTGGCGTAGAAAAACTCGCTGTCGAACGGCGGGTCTTTGCGCATCAGGCTGGCATCGAAGCTGGCGACGCTGCGGGTTTCCGCGTGCAGCACGTCGAACCAGTCGGCACTGCCGGGGGCGGCATCGGTGATGCGGATCTGCCGCACCTGGGCCTGCACCTGTCCGCCTGCCTGCCATTGCAGGTGCTGCGGCTCGCAGGCGTAGAGGGTGTGCCCCCGGCGCTGGGCCTCGCGCATCATGGCGAAGGTGGTGTCTTTCTTGGTGTTGAAGGCTTCGAGCGGATCGGCAATGAAAAGCAGTTGCATGGCAGTAGAAGAAAAAGTTAAGTCGCGGGGCGCACGGGCAGCTTCTGCACCAGCAGCACGGCGGCACCGGCCACCACGCCCCAGAAGGCCGAGCCTACGCCAGCCAGCGTGACCCCACTTAAAGTAACGAGAAAGGTGACGATGGCCGCTTCCCGGCGGCGCTCATCGGCCAGCGCCACGCTCAGGCCACCCGCGATGCTGCCCAGCAGGGCGAAACCGGCCACGGCCAGCACCAGCGCCTGGGGAAAGGCCAGCAGCAGGCCGGTGACGACGGCGGCGTACAACCCCAATACCAGATACGCCACGCCGCACACCACGGCGGCGGTGTAGCGCCGGGCGGGGTCGGGATGCGCCTCGGGGCCGGTACACAGGGCGGCGGTGATGGCGGCAAAGTTGATGGCGTAGCCGCCGAAGGGGGCCAGCACAGCGCTGGCCGCCCCGGTCAGGCCGACGATGCCGGACACGGGGACGGCATAGCCCGCCGACCGCATGACGATCACCCCCGGCAGGTTTTGCGACGCCATGGTGACGACGAACAGGGGGATTCCCAGGCTGACGAAGGCTTGCCAGGTAAAGACCGGCGTCGTCCACTGCGGCACGGCCAGCGCCCACTGCACCAGTTCCCAGTGCATCCGGCCTTGCAGGGCGGCGGCCAGGATGCCGGCCAGCAGCGTCCACAGCACCACATAGCGCGGTTGGTAATGCTTGCCCAGGATGTAAGCGGCCAGCATGGGCAGCACGATGGCCGGGCCGCTGGCGGCGGCGGCAAAGGCGTCCATGCCGAATTTCGCCAGCACCCCGGCCAGCAGGGCCGAGGCCAGCGCCACGGGGATGCGGGCCATCAGGCGCTCGAAAATGCCGGTGGCGCCGCACAGGAAAATCAGCACGGCACTGCCGATGAAGGCACCGATGGCCTGCTCCATGCCGAACTGGCCTGCCGCACCGCCTGCGGCCAGGACGGCGGCGCCGGGGGTCGACCACGCCACCATGACCGGCTGGCGCAGCCACAGCGAGGGGACGATGCAGCACAGCCCCACGCCCAGGCACAGCGCCCAGACCCAGGAGGTGATTTGCGCACTGCTGGCACCGAAGGATTGCGCGGCCTGAAACACCAGGGCGATGGAGCTGGTGAAGCCCACCAGCACCGCCACCAAGCCCGCCACTACGGTAGAGAGACTGATATCGCGCCAAAACTGCACGGCTGCCGGCCCTTTCCTGCGCTGCATCCCCACCGGGGCAGAAATCAAAACAAGAGCTGCTAGCGCTGATAAATAAACGATTTCAGCATTGAAAGCATCTGAAATCGTTTGTTTTCAGGCGGTAGCAGCTATCCAAATAAAGAAACACGCCTCGGATTACTCGTACACCTCGGCGTCCGGGTCGGTCGCTTCCAGTTCGTAGCTGGCGGCCAGCATGGCCAGGCGGCCGATCACGCCGTACATATAGAAGCGGTTGGGTGCGCTGGCGCCGGGGTGCAGGCCGGGCTGGGGCATTTGCGCACTGTGGGCAAAGGCCAGCGGCACGTAGCTGGAGCCGGGGGCGTTGAGGTTTTCATCCACGCCGCGCTCGGGGTGCATGCGGTAGAAGCCGCCGACCACGTAGCGGTCCATGGTGTAGACGACCGGTTCGGCCACGGCATCGTGCATCCGTTCGGAGGTCTGCACGCCTTCCTGCACGATCACGTCGTGTACCGAGACGCCATCGCGCACGAAGCCCAGCTTCTCGCCTGCCGTGGCCAGCAGGCCGGGCAGTTCCTTGGCGTCGCGCACGGTCATGATGCCCTGGCCGTAGGTGCCGTTGTCGGCCTTGACCATGACGAAGGGCTTTTCCTTGATGCCGTATTCCTTGTATTTGCGCCGGATTTTGGCCAGCAGCGCATCGACCTGGGTGGTCAGGTTCTCCATCCCGCTGCCCTGGCCGAAGTCCAGCCCCTCGGCCTTGGCGAACAGCGGGTGGATCAGCCAGTGGTCGATGCCCAGCATCTTGCCGAAGCGCTTGGCCACTTCCTCGTAGCTTTGGAAGTGGCGCGATTTGCGCCGCACGCTCCAGCTGGCGTGCAGGGGCGGCAGGAGGTATTGCTCGTAGATTTCTTCCAGGATGCCCGGCACCCCGGCAGACAGGTCGTTGTTCAGCAGGATGGTGCAGGGGTCGAAGTGCTTGACGCCCAGGCGGCGCTTGGTGCGCACCACGGGTTCCAGCACCACGCTCTGGCCGGTCGGCAGGTTGATTTCCACCGGCTTTTTCACCTCGGGGCTGATCGAGCCGAAGCGCACGTTCAGTCCGGACATCTTGAAAATGCGCTGCAGCTGCGCCAGGCTGGCCAGGTAGGAGGGCGAACGGTTGTTGTTCTCGGGGATGATGAGCAGGTTGCGGGCCTCGGGGCAGATTTTCTCGATCGAGGCCATCGTCGCCTGCACCGCCAGGGGCAGCATCGGCTCGGTCAGGTTGTTCCAGCCGCTGGGAAACAGGTTGGTGTCCACCGGCGCCAGCTTGAAGCCCGAGTTGCGCAGGTCGATGGAGGCGTAGAACGGCGGCGTATGCTCCATCCACTCCAGGCGGAACCAGCGTTCGATCGCCGGGGTGGAGTCGATGATGCGTTGCTCAAGCTCGTTGATGGGGCCGGTCAAGGCCGTAATAAAGTGCGGAACCATGAATGCCCTCTATAGACAATGGAGGCCGATTGTAGGGAGTGCTGACAAACCTGGGCCAGTTTTTGTTCCCCAGTGTCCGGCGGCGGCCCGCATCAGCGGCGCCAGAAAGCGGGCGTGAGCAAGGCCATGAAACTCAGAATCTCCAGCCGGCCCAACAACATACCCAGGGTGCAGACCCAGATCTGAAAATCGCTGAGTACGGCGTAATTGGATGCCGGCCCCAGCGCCCCCAGCCCCGGCCCGGTGCAATGCACGCTGGCGATCACGGCGGAGAAGGCCGTCACCGGGTCGAGGTCGGTCAGCAGCAGCACCATGCTCAGGGTGATGATGGTGGCCCCGTAGACCAGCATGAAGGCCAGCACGGAAAAAATCATCGGGCTGTCGATCACCTTGCCGCCCACCACCACGGGCTGCACGGCACGGGGATGCACCAGGCGCGTCATCTCGCGGCGAGCCTGCTGGAACAGGATCAGCATCCGCATCATCTTGATGCCGCCGCCGGTCGATCCCGCGCTGGTCGCCACGCCGGACAGGAACAGCATCAGCACCGGGGCAAACACCGGCCACGTCAGGTAATCGGTGGTGGCAAAGCCGGTGGTCGTCGCCACCGACACGACATGGAACACCCCGTAGCGCAGCGCATCCAGCGGCCCGTACACGCCTTTGGCCCACAGCAGCAGCGCCACCAGCAGGCCGCCGCCCAGCAGCACGCCGATGGTGGCCCGCATCTCCGGGTCATGCCAGAAGCTGCGCCAGTTGCCTTTGCGCAGGGCGATGAAATACAGGGCAAAGTTGCAGCTGGCCAGCAGCATGAAGATCAGGGCAATGAACTCCAGCAGCGGCGACTGGAAGTAGCCAAAGCTGGCGTCGTGCGGGGACAGGCCGCCCAGGCTCACCGTGGTGAACATGTGCATCACCGCATCCAGCGGTGCCATGCCGCCCAGCCAGAAGGCCAGGGCGCAGACGATGGAAAACAGGCTGTATACCCCCCACAGGCCCTTGGCCGTGCCTGCCATGCGCGGGGTGAGCTTGGTGTCCTTGATCGGCCCGGCAGCCTCGGCGCGGAACAACTGGCTGCCCCCCACGCCCAGCAGCGGCAGCAGCGCCACGGCCAAGATCAGGATGCCCATGCCGCCCATCCACTGCAAAAAGGTGCGCCAGATGTTCAGCGAAACGGGCAGATCGTCCAGCCCCGACAGCACCGTGGCCCCGGTGGTGGTCAGGCCCGACACCGCTTCAAAGTAGGCGTGGGTGAAGGAAATCGGCTGGCCCAGCGCCAGCATCACGCCCCAGATCGGCAGCGCCCCGCACAGGGGCAGGCTGACCCAGGCAAAGGTGACCAGAATCACCCCGTGGCGCGGCTGCAAATCCTGTTTGTACGGAAACAGCCCCCACCACAGTCCCAGCCCGGCCAGGGCCGTCAGCCCCATGGCCAGCGGCCAGACGACGGTCATCCCGTCGCGCTGGTAGTGCGAGATTGCCCAGGGCAGCGCCATGGACAGGGCGAACAGCAGCAGCAGCGTGCCCAGCACGCGCAGAACGGGTAAGACGTCACGCATAGCGGCTTGAAACCTGTGTGAACCAGTGCCTAGAAAAACGTCGCGCCGACGCGAAACAGCCGCTCCACATCGGCCACCAGCCGCTTGTGCGGCAGGAAGAAGACCACGTGGTCGTTGCTTTGCAGCACGGTATTGCTGCGCGGGAAGATGACCTGCGGCTCGGCCTGCGCCGCTGCCGCATCCGGTGCCGGCGTGCCCAGGGATTCATCGGGCAGGCCACGCACGATCAGGCCGATATGCACATCTTCCGGCAGGCGCAGGTCGCCCACTTCGCGCCCCACCACGCGAGAGGTTTTGCGGTCGCCGCGCACCACGATCTCCAGCGCCTCGGCCACGCCCCGGCGCAGGCTGTGCACGGCCTGCACGTCGCCCTTGCGCACATAGGCCAGCAACTCGCCCAGCATGGCCTGCGAGGGCGTCAGGGCAATGTCGATCTGCGTGCCGTGCATCAGGTCGGCGTAGCTGCGCTGGTTGATGAGCGACAGCACGCGCCGCGCCCCCAGGCGCTTGGCCAGCAGGCTGGCCAAGTTGTTGTTATCGGCGTCGTCGGGCAGGGCCAGGAAGAAATCGACGTCCTCGATATGCTCCTCCATCAGCAGGTCTTCGTCGGCAGAACTGCCGTGCAGCACCAGCACTTCCTCGGGCAGTTGCGCGGCCAGGGCCTGGCAGCGTGCGGCGTTGGCCTCCAGCAGCTTGATGTTGAAGCGCCCGGGTTCGCCGGCCAGTTCCTGCGCCAGACGCTGGCCGACGCGGCTGCCCCCGGCAATCATGATGCGCCGCACCACACGCGGCGGCATCCCCGGTGCGCTGTAGAACAGTTGCAGGATTTCCTTCAGATGCTCGCGCCCGGCGATGACGAAAATCTCGTCCCCCGGCTCGATGCGCGTGCCCCCGTCGCAGCGCACGAAACGGTCGGGGCCGTCGGCAAAGCGCCGGTAAATCGCCACCACGCGCAAGGGCAGCGTTGGCGTGTGCGTCCGCAGCCCCTCGATGGTCAGCCCCGTGGCCTGCGCCCCCAGCCGCGCCCGCACCGAGGCCAGGCAGGCCCGTCCCCCGGCAAAGCTGCGCACCTGCAGCGAGGCCGGGAACTCGATCAGCTTGCTGATGTAGCGGGTCAGCGACGCTTCCGGGCAGATGATGGCGTCCACCGCAAAGCCCTCCGGCCCCATCAGCGGCTGCTCTACCTCGAAACCCGAGGAGCGCACCCGCGCAATGCGCGTCGGGATGTTGTAGAGCATGTGCGCGATCTTGCAGCACACCAGATTGGTTTCGTCCTGGGCCGCGCAGGCGATGAGCAGGTCGGTATCCCGCGCCCCGGCCTCGCCCAGCACCTTGGCGTCGATGCCGTCGCCTTCCACGCAGCGCAGGTCGAAGCGGTCTTGCAGCTCGCGCAGGCGCTGGCCGTTGGTGTCGATGACGGTGATGTCGTTGCGCTCGGACACCAGGCTCTCGGCCACGCTGTAGCCAACCCGGCCTGCGCCCAGAATGATGATTTTCATATCAGCGGCGCACTTGCCCCTCGCCCAGCACCACGTATTTGAGCGAGGTCAGCCCCTCGATGCCCACCGGCCCACGGGCGTGGAACTTGTCGGTGCTGATGCCGATCTCCGCGCCCAGCCCGTACTCGAAGCCATCGGCAAAGCGCGTGCTGGCATTGACCATGACGCTGGACGAATCCACCTCGCGCAGAAACCGCTGCGCGTGCAGGTGGTCGCGCGTCAGGATGGCCTCGGTATGGCCGCTGGAATAGCGGTTGATATGCGCAATCGCCGCCGCCAGCCCTTCCACTACCTTGATGCTGATGATGGGGGCCAGGTACTCGGCGCTCCAGTCGTCTTCAGTGGCATCGGCCAAAGTGGCGCCCGGCACCGCTGCCAGCAGCGCCTTGCTGGCGGGGCAGACGCGCATTTCCACGCCCTTGGCGGCAAACACGGCGCCGATGCGCGGCAGGAAATCCGCCGCCACGCCACGGGCCACCAGCAGGCTTTCGCTGGCGTTGCAGGGGCTGTATTTCTGCGTCTTGGCGTTGTCCGTCACGGTCACGGCCATGTCCAGATCGCAGGGATCGTCCACGTAGGTATGGCAGTTGCCGTCCAGGTGCTTGATGACGGGCACCTTGGCCTCAGCGCTGATGCGCTCGATCAGCCCCTTGCCGCCGCGCGGAATGATCACGTCCACGAACTGCGGCATGGTGATCAGCGCCCCGACGGCAGCGCGGTCGGTGGTCGGCACCAGCTGCACGCCGTGCGCGGGCAGGCCCGCTTCCTCCAGCGCCTGCACCACCAGCGCGGCCAGCGCCTGGTTGGACGCCAGCGCCTCGGAACCGCCGCGCAGGATGCAGGCATTGCCGCTTTTGATCGATAGGCTGGCCGCCTCGATGGTCACGTTCGGGCGGCTTTCGTAAATCATGCCGAACACGCCGATGGGCACGCGCATCTGCCCCACGCGGATGCCGCTGGGCTGCTGCTTCATGCCCATGATCTCGCCAATGATGTCGGGCATGGCGGCCAGCTGCTCGCAGCCCTGGGCGCAGGTTTCCAGCACCTGCGGCGTCAGGCGCAGGCGATCGACCATGGGGGCGGCCAGACCCGCCGCCTGGGCGCGTTCGATGTCCTGCGCGTTGTGTACGGCCAGTGCATCGACATTGCTGCGCAGCAGGCGGGCCAGACTGCGCAGCGCCTGGTTTTTCTGCGCGGCGCTGGCCTGCGCCATCTGCGCTGCCGCCGTTTTGGCCTGGGCGCCCAGGCGCAGCATAAGTTCGGGGGTGGAATCCGGGGAATGGGTGGCGGTAGTCATGTGTGGATTTTCACCGAGAACGCCCCGCTGCCGCCGTCACAACCAACGCACACGGCCTACACTGCCGGGAATCCCCCCCAACCACCAGGAGAAGCACCATGACCACCGGCCACGCCCTGATGCAATTGCAAGCCCTGCACGACAACCTGCTGCGCTACGAGGAATGCGCCGTCAGCGCCAGCGCACTGAGCGAGCAGGCCCGCGCCTCCGCCGATCTGCTGTCCAGCCTGCCGCCGCGCTACGGCGAGGTACTGCTGCAACTGCTGGATCGCCTGGAAGCCAGCACCCTGGCCGCCGAGGAAAGCTGCACCTTCAACCAGCAGGAGCTGCGCGACAACCTGTACGGCTGGGTGGACAAGGCCCGGGAACAACTGGACAGCGCCGACCAGAGTTCCTGAAAACATAGCTCCTACCGCACGTATTCATTGAACTTCAATATAAAAAGCATCTGAAATCATTGAATAACAAGCGGTACAAGCTATCTTTCTAACATCAAATCACGCCACATAACGAATCCCCGGGTGATCCGTCCGGGGCAGGCGGGTGCGCAAAAAGGCCAGCAGCCGCTCGATCAAAGGCTGCTTGCCCGCCTCGTCCGGCCACACCAGGTAATAGCCGTCGCCGGTGCCCACGGCGGTTTTCCAGGGCAGCACCAGTTGCCCGGCGGCCAGCGCGTCCTGGCACAGCGCCAGATCGCCCACCGCAATGCCGTGCCCGGCCATGGCGGCGGTATTGCCCTGCTCCAGCGTGTCGAACACCTGACCATGGCGCAAATCCAGCGCTTCCGGATGGCCGGACTTTTCCAGCCAGCGCCGCCAGTCGCGCCGGTCGGGCGAAGGGTGCAGCAGTGCCTGCCCGGCCAACGATGGCGGTTGCGGGCCAGCGCCGTCCACCAGCGCGGGCGCACAAATCGGAATCAGCCACTCGTCGAACAGCAGGGCGCTGCGCGTGCCAGCGCCAAAGTGCCCTGCGCCCAGCAGGATGGCGCAGTCGTACGGCTCGGTGGCGAAATCGACGGTGTCGATGTCCATCCAGATGCTGCTGGCCTGCACCTCGAACCCCGGCGCGGTATCTCTGAAAGCGTGCAGGCCGCCCAGCAGCCAGCGCATGGTCAGGGTGGACGGGGCCTTGAGCCGCAAGGTATTGCGCTGGCCGTGAAACAGGGCGCAGGCCGCCTCGATGCGCTGAAAGCCCTGGCGCAACTGCACGGCCAGCATCTCGCCCTGCGGCGTCAGCGTCAGCCGGGGGCCGGTGCGCAGGAACAGCTTGCAGCCAAAGTGCGTCTCCAGCGTTTTCAGGTGCTTGCTGATCGTGCTTTGCGTCACGTGCAGCGCCTGCCCGGCCAGCGTGACCGACCCCATGCGGGCCACGCACTCGAACGCCCGCAACGCATACAGCGGCGGCAATGTGGGAACCATGCGTTTCACTCCTCGAAGGCCACAGTTTTTTCCATTATTCAAAGCGGGGGCAGGCTTGCAGAATCCGGCCCATGAACTACCCGCTGCTGCTCGCCTACACCCTGTCCATTGTCTTGCTGATCGCCACCCCTGGCCCGGTGGTGGCGCTGGTGCTGAACACCGCCGCCAGCGCCGGACGGCGGCAGGCTTTTTGCACGATTTTGGGCACCAATGGCGCTTCGCTGCTGCTCATCGGCCTGTCCAGCCTGGTGATTTCCGGCCTGCTGCTGGTGCGCGATGGCTGGCTCGTCGGCCTGAGCCTACTCGGCAGCCTGGTGCTGCTGTGGTACGCGGCCACTGCACTGCGCAGCGCCTGGGGCAGCGCGGCAACCGTGGATACCCCCCATGCCACGCCCCTGCCCCGTGCCCGGTCGGGCAACGCTGCCGCCATCATGCAGGGGCTGCTGGTGGGCCTGTCCAACCCCAAGGACATCGTGTTCTTTGTCGCCTTCTTCCCGCAATTCATCGCCATCACCACCCGGCCATCCACCAGTCTGGCCGTGCTGACAGCGCTATGGATAGCGGCGGATTTTCTGATTCTGCTGGGCTACGCCACGCTGCTGCGCACGGCATTTTTCCAGCGACACCGGCACTGGGTGGCCCGGCTTTCGGCCCTGTTCCTGCTGGCGGTGGCCGTGGGTGGGCTGGGGTATGGCATCCACAGCCTGCTGTTTACGCCATCGCCGTGATGATGCCGCCGCCCAGGCAGATCTCGCCGTCGTACAGCACGGCAGACTGGCCAGGCGTCACCGCCCACTGCGGCTGCGCCGTGCAGTCCAGGGTAAAGCGCCCCATGTCGGCCTGCACCAGTTGCGTGGCCGCATCCGGCTGACGGTAGCGGGTTTTGCTGCCGTAGTTGCCCAGCGCCGGGGCGTGGCCGGCGACCCAACTGGCTTGGTCGGCCTGTACCTGGGCGGACAGCAGCCAGGGGTGGTCATGGCCCTGCACCACGACCAGGGTGTTTTTCGCTACGTCCTTGCGGGCGACAAACCAGGGGGCATGGTCGCCTGCGCCACGGGCGGCGCCTTTTTCTTTCACGCCGCCGATGCCCAGGCCGGAGCGCTGGCCCAGGGTGTAGAACGACAGGCCGACGTGCTGGCCCAGCTTGCGGCCCCGGTCATCGACGATGGGGCCAGGTTCCTTGCTGATGTAGCGGTTGAGAAATTCGCGGAAGGGCCGCTCGCCGATAAAGCAGATGCCGGTGGAATCCCTCTTCTTGGCATTGGGCAGGGCCAGTTCCTCGGCAATGCGGCGCACCTCGGTCTTGCACAGGTGTCCGATGGGGAACAGCGCCTTGGAGAGCTGCGCCTGGTTCAGCCGGTGCAGGAAGTAGCTTTGGTCTTTGCTGTTGTCCACGCCCTTCAATAGCTCGAACAGGCCGGTGGCGGCGTTCTGGCGCACGCGGGCGTAGTGGCCGGTGGCGATTTTTTCCGCCCCCAGGCGCATGGCGTGGTCGAGGAAGGCCTTGAACTTGATCTCGGCGTTGCACAGCACGTCCGGGTTGGGCGTGCGGCCTGCCTGGTATTCGTGCAGGAACTCGGCAAACACGCGGTCACGATAGTCGGCCGCGAAGTTCACATGCTCGATCTCGATGCCCAGCACGTCGGCCACGCTGGCGGCATCCAGGAAGTCCTGGCGGCTGGAGCAGAACTCCGAGTCGTCATCGTCTTCCCAGTTTTTCATGAAGATGCCCACCACCTCATGGCCCTGCTGCTTCAGGACATGGGCGGTAACGGCGGAATCCACGCCGCCGGACAGGCCGACGACTACACGTTGTTTTTTCATGGGGCGCAATTATCGGTTTTTGCCGCCATCGCCGGCTGGCCGTGGCCTTCTTCCCCGCTGAGCGCATCCACGATCTGCCGATTGCTGTAATCCGACGAGCGCTGGTACAGCGCCAGACCGAACTGCGGCAGCATGGCGATCAGGTGGTCAATGACTTCGCCCTGCGTGGCCTCGTAATCCACCCAGGCGGTGGGCACGGTGAAGGCATACACCTGTAGCGGGATGCCCAGGGCGGTCGGCTCCTGCACGCGCACCATCAGAATCATGCCGGGGGCTTTGTTGATGCCGGGGTGCGCTTGCAGATACGCCAGGGCGTAGGCGCGGAAAGCGGCCAGATTGGTGTGGACGGGCGGCGCGGCCTGAAAAAAATTTTCCATCAGCGGCCATTGCGCCAGGCGGCTGCGCTGGGCGGGCGTGAGGACGGCAACCGTGGCCGCGTCGATGGGCAGCGCCCGCATGATGCGCCGCCCGCCACCGGCAAACATGCTGCGCCAGTTCTTGAAGCTTTCGCTCATCAGCTTCCAGGTGGGGACGCTGGTGATGGTCTTGTCCCAGTTCTGCACCTTGACGGTGTTCAGGTTAATTTCCACCACCGCGCCGTCGGCGTTTTCCTTGGGCATTTCGATCCAGTCGCCCACGCGCAGCATGTCGTTGCTGGCCAGTTGCACCCCGGCGACGAAGGACAGGATGGTGTCCTTGAACACCAGCATCAGCACCGCCGACATCGCGCCCAGGCCCGACAGCAGCAGCAGCGGGGAGCGGTCGAGCAGCGTGGCCGCAATCAGCAGCAGCGCCACGATGGCGACCACCAGCTTGCCCAGTTGCACATAGCTTTTGATGGTGCGCGTTTGCGAGGCGCGGGGGCCGTCGTACGCCTCGTAGGCATCGTTGAGCGCATCGAGCAGCGCCGCCACGGCCCGCGCAACGTGGTAGACGGTGAAGGCCGCCGCCAGGTTGTGCAGCGTGTTGGCCGCCGGTGCGGCCAGATGGGGCACGCCGTACACGCCCTGCTGCATGACGATGGAGGGCACGGCCTTGGCAACGCGGCGCAGCACGTCGTCATGCAAAATGATTTGCAGCCAGCCGCGCCCCCACTGCTCGCGCCCGTGGCGCACTACGCGCAGCAACACCACGCGGGCGATCACGCCGGCCACCGTGGCCAGCACGGCCAACACCACCAAGCCCACGGTGGCCTTGGCCCAGGGCTGTAAATCTGCAAAAGCTGCGCTGAAGAACTCCACGCATCCTCCTTTAAACGTTCTCAATCCGCCCCCAGGAGTGGGGGCACCTAAAATGCCAGGGTTTGGCAGCGTCCGGCTGCTGTTTTCTTTACCGCGCCCCACGCCCTCTTCCCTGACTCCCTGACCATGCAAGACAAATACAACCACCTCGAAGTCGAATCCGCCGCGCAGACGCACTGGCAAATGCACAATGCCTACCGTGTCACGGAAGACAAAGACCGGAAAAAGTTCTACGCCTGCTCCATGCTGCCCTACCCCAGCGGCAAGCTGCACATGGGGCACGTGCGCAACTACACCATCAACGACATGCTCACGCGCCAGTTGCGCATGCAGGGCTGGAACGTGCTGATGCCGATGGGCTGGGATGCCTTTGGCCTGCCCGCCGAAAACGCGGCGCTGAAGAACAAGGTGCCGCCCGCCCAGTGGACGTACGACAACATTGCCTACATGAAGAAGCAGATGCAGGCGATGGGCCTGGCCATCGACTGGAGCCGCGAATTTGCCACCTGCGACCCCGAATACTACAAATGGAACCAGTGGCTGTTTTTGAAAATGCTGGAAAAAGGCATTGCCTACCGCAAAACCCAGGTGGTGAACTGGGATCCGGTCGATCAAACCGTGCTGGCCAATGAGCAGGTGATTGACGGGCGCGGCTGGCGCACCGGCGCCTTGGTGGAAAAGCGC
>JAHRXD010000052.1 GCA_019104825.1 Comamonas sp. | reverse complement strand
CGGATGGTGTTGTAGCCCACGCCGATGGTGCCCGGCTGGCTGAAGGCCGCCTCGATCTGGCGGGCAAAGGCGTCTTCGCTGACGCCCTGGGCCAGGCACTGCTGGGGGGTGATGCCGGTGATCAGGCAGGCCTCGGGGCTGGGCAGGTAGTCCGGCGCGGGCTTGCAGAACAGCACCAGCGGCTCGCCAATCTGGCGCAACTGCATGTCGGTGCGGATGGCGGCAAACTGCGCCGGGCGGTCGCTGCGCGGGTTGACGCCGAAGGTTTCGTAGTCGTGCCACAAAAAGGTGGGTTCAGGCATAGGCGGGAAGAATCGATCAGGAAGGCGAGGGACGGTTCACAGCAGTGGCGAGAATAACCGCGCCACGGCATCGCCCAGGCGCTGGGGCAGGCTTTGGCCGCGCAGCTCGAACACCCGTTCGGCCTGGGCCAGGTCCTGGCTGAACTGCGCGGCCAGTTGCCGGGCAAACAGCGGGGTGTAGACCAGGGCGCAGACTTCGTAGTTCAGGCGAAAGCTGCGGTTGTCGAAATTGGCGGTGCCGACCATGCCCAGCATGTCATCCACCACCATGGTCTTGGCGTGCAGCACCCGGCCCTGGTAGAGGTAGATCTTGACGCCGCACTCCAGCAACTCATCAAAATAGGAGCGGGCAGCGGCTGTCACCAGGCGGGAATCGCTGCGTTTCGGCACCAGAACCCGCACGTCCACACCGCGAAGCGCTGCACTTGTGAGAGCAAGAATCGCCGCCTCGGTCGGCACGAAGTACGGGGTGGCCAGCCACAGGCGTTCGTGCGCGGCATACGAGGCATCGACCAGCACGCGGTGGATGGCTTCCAGCGGGCTGTCGGGGCCGGAGGCCATGATCTGCGCCACGTAGGGGCCGTCGTCCTGCTCGGGCAGCAAGGCGGCAAAGTCCTGCGGCATGTGCGGGTGCTGGTAATCCAGCGCATAGGCCCAGTCTTCCAGAAAAACATGCTGCAGCCAGCTCACCACGCGGCCCAGCAGGCGCAGGTGTACGTCGTGGTAGGCGTTGGCCTGCAGGCGCTTGTCCTCGGTGTCGGTGATGTTGACCCCGCCGGTAAAGCCATGGATGCCGTCGATGACGACGATCTTGCGGTGCGTGCGAAAGTTGATGACGGGCCGCAGGCGCCGCCCGATGCGGGGCGGGTGGAACAGCGCCACCTCGCCCCCGGCATCCAGCAGTGCCTGGTAATGCCGCCGTGCCAGGCGCTTGGAACCCAGGGCATCGACCAGCAGGCGCACCTGCACCCCGGCCTGCGCCCGTTCGGTCAGCGCCTGCAGCACGCGCCGGCCGGTGGTGTCCGGCTCGAAGATGTAGTACTCCAGATGCACATGGTGCCGGGCCTGGGCAATGGCCTGGACGATGGTGTCGAAGGTGCAGGCACCGCCCACCAGCAACTCCACCCGCTGGGCCGTGGACAGGGGCAACTGGGTCGACGTGCTGACCAGCTTGACCAGTTGCTGCAGGCGGGGCGGCGCCTGGGTCGCCTTGTCGCGCAGATGCCCCAGGCCGTCGCGGCGCATCCGGGCCCTGCGACGGCTGCGCAGGCGTTTGAGCCGCTGGCGCCGAAAACGCCGGGGGCCAAAGACGAAATACACCAGCAGCCCGACCACCGGCAGCACCGCCATGGCCAGCAGCCAGCCGATCGTCGCTGCCGGTGCCCGGCGCTGCAGCAGGATCCAGCCTCCCACCAGCACCAGATAGGCCGACCAGACAATCGACAGTGCCAGGGCAAAGTGGCCGCTGGCCAGCCACTGCTGCCCAAGGTGCCAAAGGGTCTGGATAAAAGCCATCGAATGCCGGAAACGGTAAGCCGCCGCCGTATCAGGCCAGGGGCTGCGCCACCACCGGGCTGCGCAAGAAGTCCTGCGCCGCCGCCAGCACCTGCGCCGCCTGCTGGCGGTGCGGGTGGTGCGCACAGTCCAGCAGCAGCACCTGCCCGTCGGCCACGCCTGCGGCAATGCGCTGGGCAAAGTCGGGGCTGCCGTACTCGTCGTGTTGGCCGTGGATGGCCAGCACCGGGCAGCGCACCTGCGGCAGAACGGAGTCGAGCGACCAGTCGGCAAATGCGGGATGCAGCCACACCTCCGTCCAGGCGCGAAACACCCAGTCCATCCGCGGGCCATGCCACTTTTGCAGGCGTGCCCACTGCTGGGGATCGGCAAAAAACCGCTGTGCCGCACGGATGCCCTCCAGCGTGCGCGGCTGCACATAGGCTTGCGCGGACAGCGACAGCACCGCCTGGCATTGCACCGGGTGCGCCGCCGCAATGTGCAGCGCCATCACCCCGCCCACACTGTGGCCCAGCAGGGCATAGCGCTCCAGCCCCAGCGCGGCCATCAGGGCCGGAAAGTGCTGCTGCGCCTCATGCTCGATGAATT
Source organism: Comamonas sp. (assembly GCA_019104825.1). Lineage (GTDB taxonomy): Bacteria > Pseudomonadota > Gammaproteobacteria > Burkholderiales > Burkholderiaceae_C > Comamonas > Comamonas nitrativorans. The sequence continues at coordinate 1,550 of JAHRXD010000052.1, read as the reverse complement.
GCAGGCTGGGCGCATCGCTGCGCGGGCTGGATTGACCAAAACCCAGGCGGTCGTAGGCCAGCACCTCGCGCCCCGTGGCCTGGGCCAGTTGAGCAGGAAAATCGTGCCACTGCCCCACCGAGCCGAGGGATTCGTGCAGCAGCACGATCGGGCAGGCATCGCCGGGGGCGGACGCAGGCTGCCAGCGTTGCACGAAAACCTGCCCGCCGGGCAGCGTCACCATCTCCGATTGCGTGCGCACAGGGCCAGCTCCTTTTTTTCTTCCAACGTAGTGATGCGAACGTGCTTATGCCAGCGGCACCTGCGCCCAGACCTGGCGCTGCAACTCCAGCGGCAGCTCCTGCGCCAGGGCGGTATGTTCGCGTTCGTGGTGATGCTCGATCACATGGCGCAGGGCGTGGATGGCATCCAGCAGGTACAGGCTGGCGCGGCGCCGGGCCAGGGCATCGACGGGCGGCTTGTCCAGCACCAGTTGCAGACGCTGGACGTATTCGTCGGCCAGCAGGGCGATGCGGTCATGCTCCAGCCGGTACACCTTGGCCGCCCAGCGGGCGCCTTCGGGGACATGGGGCAACAGCTCGTCGTTCTCGATGCGAATGTGTTCGTCCAGCGCACTGCGCCATTGGGTAAAGCGCTGCTTTGCCTGGACGAAATCGCCCCCGACCACATCCAGCAAATGGGCGGTGAGTATGGCTTCGATACGCGTGTGCTGTTCTTCAAAAAGTTGGACCATGTCAAAGTCAATAGCTGCTACCGCTTGATAAATAACGGTTTCAGCATTGTTTATCCTTAAAACTGTTTAAACACATGCGGTAGCAGCACCTCAATTGATAGCTTCTACCGCATTCCCAGCCAATGCCGATGCACATTTTCACGTAGAAAAAAGCCGGTTCCTGCAGAACCGGCTTTTTCTCTCTGCCCCAGGCTTTAGAACCTGTTCACGATCTCCGCGCGGGTGTGCAGTCGCGGTCTCGGGCGCTCTGCGTCGTTGCAAATCCTCGCCATAGCACCGCTATGGCTGCGGTCTGCGCCTAGCAGATCATCCCGATCCACATCCCGCACCCCTTCGCGCCGAGATCGTAAACACGTTCTTAGTCCGTGGCGGTGGCCGCAGGCGATGGCGTCTCGCCTTCGTGCCCTTCGGCCGCCGTGCTCTGGATGTCCAGCAGCACGTCGCCTGCCCCGTCCTTGGCGGCGGCATCCCAGTCCACCGTCAGGCGCCCGCCCTGCACCAGAGCGCCGAAGAGCAGCTCGTCGGCCAGCGCCTTGCGGATGGTGTCCTGGATCAGGCGCTGCATGGGCCGGGCGCCCATGAGCGGGTCGAAGCCCTTGGCCGCCAGATGCTTGCGCAGGATGTCGGTGAAGGTGACTTCCACCTTCTTCTCGGCCAGTTGCTGCTCCAGTTGCAGCAGGAACTTGTCGACCACGCGCAGGATGATCTCGCGATCGAGCGGCTTGAACGAAATGATGGCGTCGAGACGGTTGCGGAACTCCGGCGTAAACAGTCGCTTGATATCTGCCATCTCATCGCCCGGCTGGCGCTCGGCGGT
>JAHRXD010000285.1 GCA_019104825.1 Comamonas sp. | reverse complement strand
ATGGCGGCATCGCAGGTCAGGTGGCTCAGGTCGGTGTAGAGCCGGGCGCTGCGGGCGTTGTAGTTGCCGGTGGACAGGTGGCCGTAGCGCTGCAGTTGCCCGGTGCGCTTGTCGCGGCGGGTGATGAGCAGCATCTTGGCGTGGGTCTTCAGCCCCACCACGCCATAGACGACCTGCACGCCCAGCGATTCGAGCTGTTCGGCCCAGTTGATGTTGGCCTCTTCGTCGAAGCGGGCCTTCAGCTCCAGCACGGCCAGCACTTCCTTGCCCCGGCTGACGGCCTCGGCCAGCAGGCGCATGATTTCGGAGTCGGCCCCGGTGCGGTAGATGGTCTGCTTGATGGCCAGCACCTGCGGATCGTTCACCGCCTCGCGCAGCAGCTCCAGCACGGCATCGAAGTCCTCGAAGGGCTGGTGGATCAGCACGTCGCCCTTGCGCATCTGCGCCATGACCGAGCGCCCCGCCACCAGTTGCCGGGGCCAGGCCGGCTTCCAGGGGGAAAACAGCAGGGCCGGGTCATCCACCAGGCTCACCAGCTGCATCTGGCGCACCAGGTTGACCGGCCCCTTGACGCGGAACAGCGCCTGCGGCGGCAGCCCGTGCTGTTCCAGCAGCAAACTGGCCAGCACGGGCGAGCAGGAAGCCGACACCTCCAGCCGCACCGCCTGCCCGTAGTGGCGATGGTGCAGCCCCTGGCGCAGGGCCATGCGCAGGTTGCTCACGTCCTCCTCGTCCACCGCCAGATCGGAGTTGCGCGTCACGCGAAACTGCGAGAACTCGGCCACCTCCCGGCCCGGAAACAATTCGGCCAGATGCGCCCGCACGATGCTGGAGATGCTGACGAACAGCCGCTCCTTGCCCGCAATCTTCTGCGGCAGGGCAATCAGGCGCGGCAGCGCACGCGGCACCTTGACGATGGCCACCTCGTTCGCGCGGCCAAAGGCATCCACGCCATCCAGGCGCACGATGAAGTTCAGCGCCTTGTTCGCCACCTGGGGGAAAGGGTGGGACGGGTCGAGGCCCACCGGCACCAGCAAGGGCTGCACCTCACGCAGAAAGTATTCGTGAACCCAGCGGCGCTGGGCGGCGTTGCGCTCGCCGTGCGAGATCAGGCGGATGCCATGGGCATGGAAGGCCGGAATCAGCGCCTGGTTGTAGAGCTGGTACTGGTGCGCCACCAGGGCCTGCGCCTGCGCCATCAGCGCGGCAAAGCTGGCCGCCGTGTACGTGCCGCGTTCGTCCCCGGCCTTGGCCGCCGAGACGTGCGGGGCACAGCGCACCTCGAACCATTCGTCCAGGTTGGACGAGACGATGCACAGGTAGCGCAGGCGTTCGAGCAGGGGGACGTCCTTGCGCTCGGCCCAACTGAGCACCCGTTCGTTGAAGGCGAGGATGCTCAGGTCGCGGTCCAGCAACGGCAGCGGCGGCCCGCTGGGCGCTTTCGGCGCGGGGGCGGCGTGCGCCAGGGCAGTGGTCAGGGGGATGGCTTCAGGCGCTTGGGCCTGCGGGTCGGGCCCAGCCAGCACGATGGCGTTGGCCTCCACCGCCAGGAACACCGGCGCAGGGGGCCCACCGGCAGCGGTAACGGTTGCGGGAGCAGGAGCAGGAGCAGGAGCAACAACGTCCAGGGAAAGCGTTTGCGTCGTCATAAAGGTCAGCAGCAGTGGTTACACCATCGCCAGTCTGCCGACGCTGTGTGACAGCCATGTGACCGCTGAATCCGGGCGGCAACGACATCATAAAAATAGCTTTTACCGCTAGAAAAACAATGAATTCAATGTCTTTTATTGATGAAACCGTTGATTTACCATCGGTGACAGCAATCTTTTTTGAAACACTGCGTCTTCACGCATGCAAGCCGGGCGCAATCCCCGGCTCTCTACGCCGTAATCAGCCGATGGGTGGCCCGGGTGGCGGCCACGTAGGCCAGTTTCGCTTCCTGCGCCAGTTCATCGGAACTCAAGCCCTGGGTGTCGGCAGCCAGCACCGCCACCACCGGCCACTCCAGCCCCTTGCTGACGTGCATCGTCATCACCTGGATGGCGTCGGCCTGGGGCCGGAAATCACCCGATTTCTTACGCACCCGATGCGGAACCCCCATACGTGCCAGAGCGCGGCTGCAGATGTCCATGCTGCTCCAATCCCGGCACAGCACTGCCATCTCGCCCCACGCGTGTCCTTGCGCATGTTGCTCGGCCAATAGCCTGGCCACCTGATGAGCCCGCTCGGGCAAGGTGGGCAGATCGATCACGATGGGCTGGGGCCCCTCGCGCCCACAACTGAGCGGGGCCAGCAAGGGAATGCTGTCGTCATCCTTGGCGTCTTCTGGCTGGAGCATGTCGCCTGCCATCCGATGGGCCACCTGCAGAATCTGGCGGGTATTGCGGTAGTTGATCTTGAGAATGGTCGTGCGCCCGCTGGCCTGAATGCCGACACTTTTCAAGCTGAAACGCATCCGCTGGCCGCGCTGGTAAATGCTCTGGGCATCGTCGTACAGCAACAGCAGGCTATTGGTGCTGGGATCGACCATTTGCGTGACCAGCTTCAGCCACTCCGGCGCGAAATCGTGCCCTTCGTCGATCAGGATGGCGTGGTACTGACCTGCGGGAATATGGCCTTTGTCCATGCCTTCGATCAGGCAGCGCACGTACTCGTCCATGGCTTTCCCCGTGGCCCAGCCTTCGACATACGCCGGTAGCTGGTGGTAAGCCACCAGTTGGTCGCGCACCCATTTGTGAAAGTGGCGCACGTGCACGCCCGCGCCCAGGCCTTTGGTCGCCATCTGCGCAGCCAGTTGCACCGCCAGCGGCTCGTTGTAGCAAAGCACGAGGATGGGCTTGCTGCCCGGCCCCTGGACTTGGGCCAGGTGTTCTGCGCGGTAGCCCAGAATCATGGTTTTGCCGGAACCGGCCACGCCATGAATGACGCGATGCCCATCGCCCAGGCTGCGGGCGAGTTGCTCCTGCTGCAAATCCATCACACGCATGATGTCGGGCAGGCGCTCCTGCGCGGCGTTCTCGGCGGCGGCTTCGGCGTTGTCATCGTCAAACAGGTGCTGCTGCTGCGGCACGCGCACCTCGGGAAAGAGAATCCAGCGGATGCGATCCAGTTGCGGCAGGGTAATGCCCCCTTTGCCAAACGCATGGGGGAACATGGCCCACAGGCGCTCCTGGAAGGCTTCGGCATCCACGGTTTCGAACATCTCGTCCTGGCAGATCGCCAGATGCCCGGGAATGGCCATGTTCAGCCCGGCCGCTTCAAACTGGCTGCGCGTGATACGGGTGAAAACCACACCATAGCCCCAGGGAAAAGCCAGCTTGCCCCGATAAGGACCATCGGCCTGCAACAACTGCGCGTCGCACTTGAGCACGTTGATGACTTCAATGGCGCAATGCCGCGCCTGGGCCAGAGGGTTGATGACCACTTTGGGCTGACCGGTACTGGAATCCAGAATCTCGAAGCGTTCGCGCGTAGCGCTCAGGATGGTGCTCGGATGCCAGTCCTTGGTCTCCAGAACCAGCGCCCCCCGGCGCGGATGCAGCACCACGAAGTCAGGGTGGGTCTGCCTGGGGCCCACCGGCACGTCGAACCACAGCAGGTAATCGTCTTCAAGCTTTTGTTCCAGCCGTTCGGACAGGCGTTTCTCGCCTGCCGTCATGCGGCCCACGCAACTGCTGCGTGCAGGTATCAGGATGGCCATAACTCTTTGGATACCCGGGCCTGCACCAGACCGGGCTATGTATCAAGAGTTTGCAAGTGTACCGGCGCCCGACGGGGCTTCCCCTCTTGCCATGCCTGCGCCTTGCCGCTTACCCGTCGCGGCGAATCCGCCGTGCCGGGAAATGCACGGTGAACGTGCTGCCCTGGCCCAGTTGGCTTTCGATATGCAGTTGCGCCCCGTGGCGCTGCAGGGCGTGCTTGACGATGGCCAGCCCCAGGCCGGTGCCGCCGGTTTCGCGCGAGCGGCTGCGGTCGATGCGGTAGAAGCGCTCGGTCAGCCGGGCCAGATGCTCAGGCGCAATGCCCGGGCCGGTATCGCGCACCTGCAGCCGGGCGCTGCCGTCGGGCTGGGGCAGCCAGCGCACCTGCACCTGCCCGCCTGCGGGGGTGTAGCGCAAGGCATTGGTGATGAGGTTGGAGAAGGCGCTGACCAGCTCGACCTGCACGCCCAGCAGTTCCCCATCCATGCCGGGGGCGTCGGGGGCCGGAAATTCCAGCCGGTGCGCCGCCTCTCCCTGTCGGCCCTGCTGGCACAGCAGCGCCGACAGGGCGCGGGCCTCCACCTCGCACTGTTGCAGGATGGCAGCCACCCCCACGGACTGGTCGTAGCCGGGCAAGGGGCTGCCTTCCAGGCGCGAGAGGGTCAGCAAGTCCTGTACCAGATGGTGCATGCGCTGCGCCTGCTGGCCCATGAGGTGCAGGTAGCGCTGGCGCTGGTCGGCCTCCAGCTCCAGCGTTTGCAGGGTTTCCACAAAGCCGACCAGCACGGTCAGCGGCGTGCGGATTTCGTGCGAGACGTTGGCGACGAACTCGCGGCGCATGGCCTCGGCCTGCTCCAGCGCGGTCACGTCCCGCGCCAGCAGCAGGTGCTGGCCGTTGCCGTAAGGGTAGAGCTGCACCGACAGGCGGGCGCCCTGGCTGCCGTCCATGGTCAGGGGCTGGGAAAAATCGCCCTCGTGCCAGTAGGTGAGCAAGGCCGGATCACGCACCAGATGGCCCAGCGCCTGGCCCAGATCGCGCTCGGCCTGCAGGCCGAAGTGGCCTTCGGCCATGCGGTTGCACCATTCGATCTGGCCGTGGGCGTCCAGCAGAATCAGGCCGTTGGGGCTGGCCTGCAAGGCGTGCAACATGCCCTGCACGCGCTGGCGGGCGGTCTGGGCGGTTTGCTCCTTGACCCGCAGCCAGCGCCGGGCCGATGCGCTCAAGCCCCCCCACAGGCCATGCAGGTGCGGCACGGCGGCCAGGCGGCCCGTTTGCAGCCAGCGCCACAGTTGGCCGGCCTGCCAGTTGTCCCACAGCAGCCACAGCCAACTGCCCAGCAGGGCGGCGGCCAGGGCCCCGCCCCACCCGGCCAGCCAGGCGCCCACGGCGGCCAATGCCGCCTGGGCCAGCACCAGGGCCAGCCAGCGTTGCCACAGCGCGTTCATGCGGGGTTGGCGCTCAGGCGGTAGCCCGCCCCGCGCACGGTATGCACCATGGCCCCGGCCTTGCCCAGCGCCTGGCGCAGGCGCTTGACGTGGACATCAACGGTGCGCTCTTCCACGTACACGGCATCGCCCCAGACCTGGTCGAGCAACTGGCTGCGGCTATGCACGCGCTCGGGATGCTGCAAGAAATGGCGCAGCAGCTTGAACTCCATCGGCCCGAGCTTGAGCGCCTCGCCCTGGTAGCTGACCTGGTGGGTGGCGCCATCCATGCGCAGTTCGCCCACCTGCAGCACCTGCCCGACACTGAGCGGGTCGCAGCGGCGCAGCACGGCACGGATGCGGGCCAGCAGCTCCTGGATGGAAAACGGCTTGGTGATGTAGTCGTCCGCCCCGGCGTCCAGGCCGGCGATCTTGTCCGGCTCGTCGCTGCGGGCCGTCAGCATCAGGATCGGCACCTGTTTGGTGCGCGGCTGGCTGCGCCAGTGCCGGGCCAGTTCCAGCCCGCTGCGGCCACCGGGCAGCATCCAGTCCAGCAAGATCAGTTCGGGCACGCACGCATCCAGCGCCTTCTGGGCGCTGGGGCCGTCCTCGGCACACACGGGGGTGAAGCCGTGGTGACGCAGGTTGATGGCGATGAGTTCGGCGATCGCAGGCTCGTCCTCCACGATCAGTACCTGGGGCAGCTTCTTCATAGGCGGGCGGGGTTTTGCAGGATGGACACGATCTGCTCCACGCTCTGGTGGCGCACGTCCTTGCCCTCGACCAGGTAGATCACCTGTTCGGCCACGTTCTTGCTGTGGTCGCCGATGCGTTCGATGGCCTTGGCCAGAAACAGCAAGTCCAGGCTGGCGGAAATCTTGCGCGGGTCTTCCATCATGTAGGTGATGAGGGTGCGCACGAAGCGGTCGAACTCGGCATCGATCCGGTCGTCCTCTTTCAGGATGGCCAGCGCCGCGCCGGTGTCCAGCCGCGCAAAGGCGTCCAGCGTCTTGCGCAGCAGGTTAGAGGCCATTTCCGCCGCCACGCGCAAGTCGCCGCTAGGCAAGGCCCGCTGCGTGCCGCTGTCGATGATCGACTGCACCATGCGGGCCATTTTGTGCGCCTCGTCGCCCATGCGCTCCAGGTTGGCCGTGGCCTTGGAGAAGGCGATCAGCAGGCGCAGGTCCCGCGCCGTGGGCTGGCGCCGCGCGATGATGGTGGACAGGTCGTGGTCGATCTCCATCTCCAGCGCATTCACGCGCTTTTCGGTGGCGACGACCTGATCGACGGCCTCGGTGCTGAAGCTGGTCAGCGCCTGCACGGCGGTGCGCAACTGCGCCTCGACCAGCCCGCCCAGTTCCATGACGCGGGCAGAGACGCGGTTGAGTTCGGCATCGAACTGGCTGGAGAGATGTTTTTCAGTCATGGCAATGCTTTCTCTTTAACCGAAACGGCCCGTGATGTAGTCCTCGGTCTCTTTGCGCTGGGGTTTGAGGAACATCTGCTCGGTCGCGCCAAATTCCATCAACTCGCCCAGGTACATATAGGCCGTGTAGTCGCTGCACCGCGCCGCCTGCTGCATGTTGTGCGTGACGATGACGACGGTGTAGTCGTCCTTCAGCTCGGCAATCAGCTCCTCGATCTTGGCGGTGGAGATGGGGTCGAGCGCCGAGCAGGGCTCGTCCAGCAGCAGCACCTCGGGCTTGATGGCGATGCCCCGGGCAATGCACAGGCGCTGCTGCTGCCCGCCGGACAGGCCCGCACCGCTCTGGCCCAGCTTGTCCTTGACCTCTTTCCACAGCGCGGCCTTTTGCAGCGCCCATTCCACGCGGTCGTCCATCTCGGCGGGGCTGAGGTTCTCGAACAGCTTCACGCCAAAGGCGATGTTGTCGTAGATCGACATGGGAAACGGCGTCGGCTTCTGGAACACCATGCCCACCTTGGCCCGGATCAGCGCCACGTCCTGCCGGGATTGCAGCAGGTTCTGGCCGTCGAGCAGGATCTGCCCCTCGGCGCGTTGCTCCGGGTACAGCTCGAACATGCGGTTGAAGGTGCGCAGCAAGGTCGACTTGCCGCAGCCCGAGGGGCCGATGAAGGCCGTCACCTGCTTTTCCGGAATGTCCAGGTGGATGTTTTTCAGCGCGTGGAATTTGCCGTAATAAAAATTCAAGTCCCGCACGGCCAGCTTGACCGGCTGGGCCGCTGGCAGGGGGGTGGTCACAGGGGTAGTCATCATAGAAAGCAGATACCTATTTCTTTATTTCTGGCGGGTCAGCCAACGCGCCAGGATGTTCAGGCCCAGCACCGCCAGGGTGATGAGGAACACCGCCGCCCAGGCCAGTTGCTGCCAGTTTTCATAGGGGCTCATGGCAAATTTGAAGATGGTCACCGGCAGGCTGGCCATGGGTTTGCCCAGGTCGCCGTTCCAGAACTGGTTGTTCAGCGCAGTGAACAGCAGGGGCGCCGTCTCGCCCGCAATCCGGGCCACGGCCAGCAGCACGCCGGTCAGCACCCCGGCACGGGCGGCCCGCAAAGTGACCATGCCGATCACCTTGTATTTGGGCGTACCCAGGGCATAGGCCGCTTCGCGCAGGCTGGCAGGCACCAGGACGAGCATGTTCTCGGTCGTGCGGATGACCACGGGAATCACGATCAGGGCCAGCGCCACCACCCCGGCCCAGCCGGAAAAACTGCGCATCGGTGCCACCACCACGGTGTAGACGAACAGGCCGATCACGATGGAAGGGGCCGACAGCAAAATATCGTTCACGAACCGCGTGGTGCTGGCCAGCGTGCCCTGGCGGCCATATTCGGCCAGGTACACCCCGGCCAGCACCCCGATGGGCGTGCCCACCAGGGTGGCCAGCGCCACCATCACGAACGAGCCGAAGATGGCGTTGGCCAGCCCTCCCGCCTCGTTGGGCGGGGGCGTCATATCGGTGAACAGCGCCAGGCTCAAGCCGCCCAGCCCCAGGCGGATGGTTTCCCACAGAATCCACACCAGCCAGAAGACGCCGAACAGCATGGCCGCCAGCGACAGGCCGATGGCCAACTGGTTGATGCGCTTGCGCCGCGCATAGCGCTGCTGCGCATGAGAAAGGTGGCCACTCATGTCCGCCCCCCTTCCTGGCGCTGCAGGCGCAGCATCAGCAGCTTGGACAAGGCCAGCACCACAAAGGTAATGAAGAACAGCACCAGCCCCAGGTAGATGAGCGATGCCTGGTGCAGCCCGGCACCGGCCTCGGCAAACTCGTTGGCCAGGGCCGAGGTAATGCTGTTGGCCGCTTCAAACACCGACAAAGAGTTGAGTTGGTTCATATTGCCGATCACAAAGGTCACCGCCATGGTCTCGCCCAGGGCGCGGCCCAGGCCCAGCATGACGCCGCCCAGCACGCCGGTCTTGGTGTACGGCAGCACCACTTTCCATACCACCTCCCAGGTGGTAGCCCCCAGGCCGTAGGCGGATTCTTTCAGCAGGGTCGGCGTGACCTCGAACACATCCCGCATCACCGAGGCGATGAAGGGAATCACCATGATCGCCAGAATCAGCCCCGCCGCAAAAATGCCGATGCCCACTGGCGGGCCGGACACCAGCGCTTCCAGGTACGGCACGCCGGTCAGCAGCTCCTGCAACGGCTGCTGCACATACCGCGCCAGCAGCGGCCCCAGCACCATCAAGCCCCACATGCCGTAGACGATGGAGGGCACTGCGGCCAGCAGTTCCACCGCCGTCCCCAGCGGGCGCTTGAGCCAGGCAGGCGACAGCTCGGTCAGGAACAGGGCGATGCCGAAACTCACCGGCACGGCAATGAGCAGCGCCAGGGCCGAAGTGGCCAGGGTGCCGTAGATCATCACCAGGCCGCCGTAATCGTCCTGCACGGGATCCCAGACGCTGCGGGCCAGGAATGCCAGACCATATTCGCGGATGGCAGGCCAGGCCCCCACCAGCAAGGTCAGCAAGATGGCCAGCAGCAGGCCCAAGGTAAGCAGCGCCGCCCCCCGCGCCAGGGCGCTGAAGGCACGGTCGCCCCAGGTGTTACTCATGATTATTTCGCTTGTGTTTCAATAGCATTCCACGATTGGTAGATCACGTTTTTCACATTATCCGGCATGGGTACATAGTCCAGGCCGCTGGCGGTCTGGTCGCCTTGCTTGTAGGCCCACTCGAAGAACTTCAGCGTGGTTTGCGCCTGCGCCGGCTTGTCCTGCGCCTTGTGCATCAGGATGAAGGTGGCGCTGGTGATGGGCCAGGCGGCCTGGCCGGGCTGGTTGGTCAGAATCTGGTAGAAGCTCTGGCTCCAGTTGGCCCCGGCAGCAGCAGCCTTGAAGGATTCCTCGCTGGGCTGGACGAACGTGCCGTCCTGATTCTGCAACTGGGCATAGGTCAGCTTGTTCTGCTTGACGTAGGCGTACTCCACGTAGCCGATGGAGTTGGCCAGACGGCCCACGAAGGCAGCCACGCCCTCGTTGCCCTTGCCGCCCGCGCCGGTGGGCCAGTTCACGGCCTTGCCTTCACCGACTTTTTCCTTCCACTCCGGGTTCACCTTGGACAGGTAGTTGGTAAAGCCGAAGGTGGTGCCCGAACCGTCCGCACGGCGCACCGGGCTGATTTTTTCCGCCGGCAGAGCCAGGCCGGGGTTCAGGGCGGCGATGACCGGGTCATTCCACAGCGTGATCTTGCCCAGGTAGATATCACCCAGCACCTGGCCGTTGAGCTTGAGCTGGCCAGGCTGAATGCCCTTGATGTTCACCACCGGCACGATGCCGCCGATCACCGTGGGGAACTGCACCAGGCCCTTGGCCTGCAGGTCTGCGTCTTTCAGCGGCTCGTCCGAGGCGCCGAAATCCACCGTCTTGGCTTCGATCTGCTTCAGGCCGGCGCTGGAGCCGACGGATTGGTAATTGATCTTCACGCCCGTGGCCCGGTGGTAGTCAGCCGCCCATTTGGCGTACAGCGGAGCCGGAAAGCTGGCACCCGCGCCGGTGGCCTCTTGCTGGGCGAAAGCGGGAGTGCCCCAGGCGGCGGTCGTCACCGCCAGGATGGTCAGAGCGCGTTGTGCGATGGTGGTTTTCATGGTGCAGAAGCTCCTTGTGGGTGGAATAAAACTTCACTGCACGGAACTGTAGAAGCGCTATGTGACAACCGTGTGACACCGCATTGTCCCAGTGTGCAACAGCGCCAGCCCCCCAGCCCCTGCGGCACACCCCCCGCACCCCGGGCCGGACGACGTTGGCACGCAATGTGCTTATAGGTAGGCAGCCACGCAACGGCTGCCATCAACCCTACAAGGAGACACCCCATGGACATGTTTGAATTCAAGCGCTTCAACCTCGACCTTTCCTTCCCCTACCGCCAGAAGTACGACAACTTCATCGGCGGCCAGTGGGTGGCACCCGTGGCCGGGCGCTATTTTGACAACCTCTCCCCCATCACCGGCAAGCCGTTCTGCAAGGTGGCCCAGTCCGACGCTGCCGACGTGAACCTGGCACTGGATGCGGCCCACGCTGCGCAGGAAAAATGGGGCAAGACCTCGGTGGCCGAGCGCTCGGGCATCCTGCTGAAGATTGCCGACCGCATGGAGCAGAACCTGGAGCGGCTGGCCATTGCCGAGACCATCGACAACGGCAAGCCGCTGCGCGAGACCCTGGCCGCCGACCTGCCGCTGGGCATCGATCACTTCCGCTACTTTGCCGGCTGCATCCGCGCCCAGGAAGGCACGATCTCCGAGATCGACGCCAACACCGTGGCCTACCACTTCAACGAGCCGATGGGCGTGGTCGGCCAGATCATCCCCTGGAACTTCCCCCTGCTGATGGCCTGCTGGAAGCTGGCGCCCGCCCTGGCCGCAGGCTGCTCGGTGGTGATGAAGCCGGCCGAGCAAACCCCGGCCTCGATCATGGTGCTGATGGAGCTGATCGCCGACCTGCTGCCGCCCGGCGTGCTGAACATCGTCAATGGCTACGGCAAGGAAGCGGGCGAGGCGCTGGCCACCAGCAAGCGCATCGCCAAGATCGCCTTCACCGGCTCCACCCCCGTGGGCCAGCGCATCCTGCACGCGGCGGCCGACAACCTCATCCCCTCCACCGTGGAGCTGGGCGGCAAAAGCCCGAACATCTTCTTTGCCGACGTGCTGGATGCCGACGACGCGTTCCTCGACAAGGCGCTGGAAGGCTTCGCCATGTTCGCCCTGAACCAGGGCGAAGTGTGTACCTGCCCCTCGCGCATCCTGGTGCAGGAGTCGATCTACGAACGCTTCATGGAGCGGGCCGTGGCCCGCGTCGAGGCCATGAAGCAGGGCCACCCGCTGGATAAAACGACGATGGTCGGGGCGCAGGTGTCGCAGGCCCAGCTTGACCGCATCCTGGGCTACGTGGAAATCGGCCGCCAGGAAGGCGCCCAGTGCCTGACCGGCGGCGAACGCCTGCGGGCCGGCGGTGAAATCAACGACGGCTTCTTCATCAAGCCCACGCTGCTGTACGGCCAGAACCACATGCGCGTGTTCCAGGAAGAAATCTTCGGCCCCGTGGCCTCGGTCACCACGTTCAAGGACGTGCAGGACGCCGTGCGCATCGCCAACGACACCGAGTATGGCCTGGGCGCGGGCGTGTGGAGCCGCAACGGCAGCGTGGCTTACCACATGGGCCGCGCCATCCAGGCCGGGCGCGTGTGGACGAACTGCTACCACCTCTACCCCGCACACGCGGCCTTTGGCGGCTACAAGAAATCCGGCATTGGCCGCGAGACGCACAAGCTGGCCCTGTCCAACTACCAGCAGACCAAGAACCTGCTGGTCAGCTACAACCCGCAGGCGCTGGGCTTTTTCTAAACGTGGAATCGGTGCCAGCGTGCGGCGCTGGCACCTGAAAAACCAATTTTCCTGCCATCTTGAAAAGGAACCATACCGATGGAAACCACCATGAAAGCCGCCGTCGTGCGCGAATTCGGCAAACCGCTGGTCATCGAGGAAGTCACCGTCCCCCGCCCGGGGCCGGGCCAGGTGCTGGTGCGCATCGAGGCCTCCGGCGTGTGCCACACCGACTTGCACGCGGCCCACGGGGACTGGCCGGTCAAGCCCAACCCGCCGTTCATTCCAGGCCACGAGGGCGTGGGGTATGTGGTCGGCGTGGGCACCGGGGTGCGCCACGTCAAGGAGGGCGACCGCGTCGGGATTCCGTGGCTGTATTCGGCCTGCGGGCATTGCCCCCATTGCCTGGGCGGCTGGGAAACTTTGTGCGAAAGCCAGCAGAACACCGGCTACTCGGTCAATGGCGGCTTTGCCCGCTACACCGTGGCCGAAGCCGACTACGTGGGCCGCCTGCCCGACAACATCGGCTTCATCGACATCGCCCCGGTGCTGTGCGCAGGCGTCACCGTCTACAAGGGGCTGAAGGTGACCGACACCAAGCCGGGCGATTGGGTGGTGATCTCGGGCATCGGCGGCCTGGGCCACATGGCCGTCCAGTACGCCCGGGCCATGGGGCTGAACGTTGCCGCCGTCGATATCGACGACAGCAAGCTGGCCCTGGCCCGCCGCCTGGGCGCAGAGGTGACGGTGAACGCCAAAAATACCGACCCGGCAGCCTACCTGCGGCGTGAAATCGGCGGCGCCCACGGCGTGCTGGTCACCGCCGTTTCACCCAAGGCATTCGAGCAGGCGCTGGGCATGACGCGCCGTGGCGGCACCATTGCCCTGAACGGGCTGCCGCCCGGCAACTTCCCGTTGCCGATTTTCGACATGGTGCTCAACGGCATCACGGTGCGCGGCTCCATCGTGGGCACCCGCCTGGACCTGCAGGAAGCGCTGGACTTTGCCGGCACCGGAAAAGTCGCCGCCACCGTCTCGACGGAAAAGCTGGAAAACATCAACCATGTTTTCGAGCGGATGCTGCAAGGCCAGATCGATGGCCGGGTGGTGCTAGACATGGCGGCATAAGCCCGCTCCCGCCCCATCCCCCCGGAAATCCCGGCGCAGGCCTGCGCCGGGATTTTTTTATCCTTTAAAAAAAGGAGCTTTCCCCGCTTCATACTCAATGAAGTTGGATATAAAACATATTGAAATTGATATATATCAACCGGAATAAGCTATAAAAATAATGAATCCTGGGGATATCCAGCTTGCTCCCGCACACCCTGGCAGGCACACTGGGCCGGTTGAACCTCCAGCGCCAACCTGCTTCTTTTTCTGGGGAAATCTGCATGCCCTTGCACACCACGGCCCAAGCCTCTGCCGACCACGCGCACCTCCTCACGCTGGCGCATGAACGTTCGCGGCGCTACGGCCTGGCGCTGCGCGATGCGCCCCACTACCAGCGGCTGGGCCAGGGCGCCCTGCGCGATGCACTCGACCAGCACCGCTTCCTGTCCCGGCACGCCACCCCGGTGATGGAGCATCTCTACGCCCAGATCGCCAACACCGGCAGCATGCTGGTACTGACCTCGGCCAGCGGCCTGGTACTGCACAGCCTGGGCGACAGCGACTTTCTGCCCAAGGCCGACCAGGTCGCCCTGATTCCCGGCATGGACTGGTCGGAACAGGCCCAGGGCACCAACGCCATCGGCACGGCCCTGCAAGAGCGCCAGGCAATCACCGTGCAAGGGGCGCAGCATTTCATGCACGCCAACCACAGCCTGGCCTGCTCCTGCGCCCCGATTTTTGGCCCCCACGGCGAGCTGATGGGCGCCCTGGACGTGACCAGCGAACACCACCGCCACCATCCGCACACGCTGGCGCTGGTGCGCATGTCGGTGCAGATGCTGGAAAACCAGATGCTCACCGCGCAATTCCCGCAGGCCATCCGCATCCACTTTCATGCCCGGCCCGAGTTCCTGGGCACCCTGGTCGAGGGCATCGCCATCTTCGCGCCCGACGGGCCGTTGCTCAGTCTCAACCGCAGTGCGCAATTCCAGCTCGGGCTGCCCACCCTGCCCCAGCCGGCGCCCGACTTTGCCGCCCTGTTCAACCAGCCGCTGGCCACGGCATGGAATGCGCAAACCCAGCACCTGATGCTGCACAGCGGGGTGCGCGTGGGCTGCCGCATCCACCTGCCGCAACGCCCCAGCGCTCCCACCACCCCAGCCAAGCCGTCGGCCACGCAGCGCCTGTCGCACCTGCAGTACCTGGACACGGGCGACGCACAACTGGCGCACGCCATCACCCGGCTGCGCAAGGTGCTGGACAAGGACATCCCCGTCATGCTGCTGGGCGAAACCGGCACCGGCAAGGACCTGCTGGCCCACGCCTGGCACCAGGATTCGGCCCGCGCCGACCAGCCCTTCATCGCCGTGAACTGCGCCAGCATCCCTGAATCGCTGATCGAGGCCGAACTCTTTGGCTACGCCGATGGCGCCTTTACCGGCGCCCGCAAGAAAGGGGCGATCGGCAAAATCGCCCAGGCCCACGGCGGCACGCTGTTCCTTGATGAAATCGGCGACATGCCTCTGCCCCTGCAGGCCCGTCTGCTGCGCGTACTGCAGGAGCGGTGCATCACCCCGCTGGGCAGCGAAAAGGACATCCCGGTCGACATTGCCGTGGTCTGCGCCACGCACCAGGACTTGAAGGCCCGCATCGCCCAGGGCCTGTTCCGCGAAGACCTGTACTACCGCCTGAACGGCCTGGTCGTGCGCCTGCCCGCCCTGCGCGAACGCAGCGACCTGCTGGCCGTGATCGCCAAGGTGCTGCAAGTGGTGCAGCCGGAAGGCGCGGCCTGCCAGTTGGCCCCCGATGTGCTGGAGAAGCTGGCCCGCTACCCGTGGCCTGGCAATGTGCGCCAGTTGCACAACGTGCTGCGCACGGCCAGCGTGCTGGCGGCAGAAGAAGGCATGGTGACTTGCGCAGACCTGCCCGATGACTTTCTGGAAGACTATGCGCAAACCCTTGCCGATGAAACGCCAGAAACTCCTGAAAACAAAGCAGAGAACCTCGGCGATTTCACCTTGCAGCGCATGGCCCAGGCCCTGCAGGCGCACCAGGGCAATGTCTCGGCCGCAGCCAAGGCCTTGGGGATTTCACGCAACACCTTCTACCGCAAGAAGGCGCTGCTGCCGCCCAGCGGCTGACGCTTGTTTATTCCTGCTCCGGCTTCTTGCCGCGCAATTGCTCTTCCAGCTGGCCGATGTAGGCCGCATGGACGTTGTCGCTTTCCTGGGCGCGGGCCTTCAGGTGGCTTTCCAGCGCATCCATGCGCTCCATCAGGCGCTTTTCCAGTTGCTGCTGCTTGTCGTCCAGGGCGCCGCGCAGGTCGGTAAAGCGCGAAATCTCGGCCTTTTCCGCCAGCTCGCGCTGGGCCTGCAGTGCCTTGTTGTGCGAGCGCACTTCCAGCAGCCAGGTGGCCTGCATGGCGATCACGTAGGCCAGGAAGATCGCCGCCATCAGGGCCGAGAGGGCCAGCATCACCAGCCCCAGGGGGCCATGGATTTCCGTGAATCCCAGGGACATGGGCACGTCCTGCGCCAGGCTGGCGAAGTTGAAAAAGGCCAGGTATCCCAGCAGGGCCACAATCAATACCAAAAGGGCGGTGCGTGCTTTCATGCGTCTTTCTCCAATCGTGATCTTTAATTACAAGCAGGCGCTATTTTGCCGTGCGACGGGCGAAAAAAAGCCACCTGGGGTCAAGCAGGCGGCTTTTTGCCCGGCCACCACAGCCCCTTTCGGGGGCGGCTGCGGCAGCTTTCATCAGTGGGTATCAGTTGGTATTGGCCAGCTGGTCGAGGATGGCAGGGTTCTCCAGCGTGCTGGTGTCCTGGGTGATGGCCTCGCCCTTGGCCAGCGAACGCAGCAGGCGGCGCATGATCTTGCCGGAGCGGGTCTTGGGCAGGTTCTCGCCGAAACGGATGTCCTTGGGCTTGGCAATGGGGCCGATTTCCTTGGCCACCCAGTCGCGCAGCTCCTTGGCGATGGCCTTGGCTTCGTCGCCGGTCGGCACGGGACGCTTCAAGACCACGAAGGCACAGATGGCTTCGCCGGTCAGGTCGTCGGGGCGGCCCACCACGGCAGCCTCGGCCACCAGATCGGTCTTGGCCACCAGGGCCGATTCGATCTCCATGGTGCCCATGCGGTGGCCGGAGACGTTCAGCACGTCGTCGATACGGCCCGTGATGCGGAAGTAGCCCCGGTCCTCGCTGCGCACGGCGCCGTCGCCAGCCAGATAGGTCTTGCCGCCCAGCTCTTCGGGGAAGTAGCTCTTCTTGAAACGCTCCGGGTCGCCCCAGATGGTGCGGATCATGGACGGCCAGGGACGCTTGACCACCAGCATCCCGCCTGCGCCGTTGGGCAGGTCGTGCCCCGCCTCGTCCACGATGGCGGCGGTAATGCCGGGCAGCGGCAGCGTGCAGGAGCCGGGCACCAGCGGCGTGGCGCCAGGCAGCGGCGTGATCATGTGGCCGCCGTTTTCGGTCTGCCAGAAGGTATCCACGATGGGGCAACGCTCCTTGCCGACGTTCTTGTAGTACCACATCCAGGCTTCGGGGTTGATCGGCTCGCCGACCGAACCCAGAAGGCGCAGGCTGCTCAGGTCGGAGGCATCGGGATGCACGGCGGCGTCGGCTTCCGACGCCTTGATGAGCGAACGGATGGCCGTCGGCGCGGTGTAGAAGATGGTGCATTTGTGGCGCTCGACCATCTGCCAGAAGCGGCCCGCAGTGGGGTAGGTGGGCACGCCTTCAAAGATGATCTGCGTCGCGCCGGCAGCCAGCGGGCCGTAGGCCACATAGGTGTGGCCGGTAATCCAGCCGATGTCGGCGGTACACCAGAAAACGTCGCTGTCCTGCAGGTCGAACGACCACCGCATGGTTTGGCGGGCCCACAGCATGTAGCCGCCGGTGGAATGCTGCACGCCCTTGGGCTTGCCGGTCGAGCCGCTGGTGTAAAGCACGAACAAGGGGTGTTCGGCATCCACGGGCACGGGCGGGCAGTCGGTGGATTGACCGTCCAGCAGCTCGGCAAAGGTCACGTCGCGGCCAGCTTCCTTGGCGTAGGTCGAAGCGGTGCGCTCGTACACGAAGACGTTGCGCACGCATTCGCAGCCGCCCATTGCCAGGGCTTCGTCGACGATGGCTTTCAGGGGCAGCTCCTTGCCGCCGCGCATCTGGTAGTTGGCGGTGATGACGGCCACGGCGCCGACGTCGGCAATGCGCTCCTGCACGGCCTTGGCCGAGAAGCCGCCGAACACCACGCTGTGCGTCGCGCCCAGGCGTGCACAGGCCTGCATGGCCACCACGCCCTCGATGGTCATGGGCATGTACAGCAGCACGCGGTCGCCTTTTTTCACGCCCCGGGCTTGCAGGCCGTTGGCGAACTGGCTGACGCGGTCCAGCAGTTCGCGGTAGGTGACCTTGGTGACCTGACCGTCGTCGGCTTCGAAAATGATGGCGGTCTTGTTTTCGGTGGGGGTGCCGATGTGGCGGTCCAGGCTGTTGGCGCTGGCGTTCAGCTCGCCGTCGGCAAACCACTTGTAGAACGGGGCATTGCTTTCGTCGAGGATCTGGGTGAAGGGCTTGCTCCAGACCACGTTTTCACGGGCCAGGCGGGCCCAGAAACCTTCGTAATCCTTTTCAGCTTCGGCGCACAGCGCCTGGTAGGCATCCATGCCGGAAATACGGGCGGCTTTCTGCACGGCCTCAGAGGGCGGGAAAACGCGGTTTTCAACCAAAACGGACTCGATTGCATTTGCTGACATGCGCTGTCTCCTTGAAGATTTTTTTCGTTCCTACCGCCCCGGCCAGCTCCCAATGCACGGCACTGACCAAGGCAACTAAGCGATGTCTACTTTCGTCTTAGGGACTTACAGACTACTGACGGAACCGGCGGTTTTACCGCCTCATTTTTCCGGGGAAAACCCGTAAAAAAGCCACTTTTTCATAAAAATCCGCAGAATCATTGACTTTTACATAGTAAATAGTTACACTTCATCCCCTCTTAACAACCTGCCATGCAGGTAATCCCGCCCCATGAGGGGCAGGAACGACCCGGCAGTTGCCGCAGCCCCCTTGCGCCGCGACGCTGCCACAGGCCAGTTTTTGGCTCTGGTGCACGGACTTTTCCCCAAACCGCCCAACGGGCAGTTTGGCCGGTGGAAAGTTTCCGGCGGTCTTTGCCGTTGGTTGCTCTCATCCACTCCCAGTCGTAGTCCTTGCGTGTTTGCCACAACACCATACGGACTCGCCCGGGCAGTTCTTTCGACTGCTTTTTTGGTTCTTCACGCATGGCCGCTGCTGCCGTGCGGTGTGCTGGTCGCTCAAAAATTGGTTTCTTGTGTGGGCAGGCTGCCCGGCAGCCCGCTGCACTGTGTTCAACCCTCGAAAAAAAGAGAGGACAACCAGTGGCTAAATCCATCCACATCGAGCATGTCTTCAAGGTCTT
>JAHRXD010000225.1 GCA_019104825.1 Comamonas sp. | reverse complement strand
CGTCTCGAAAATTCAGCGGATCGCAAGCGACCAGCCTGTCCGGCGGCGGGTCGTGAGTTAAATCAAATGACGTGACTAAGCATGTAGTACTGTCTGTGGAGGACTTGCGGACGCGGGTTCAATTCCCGCCAGCTCCACCAAGCACTAAAACAAAGGCCGCCAAGGATAACCACTTGGCGGCCTTTTTCATTGCTAAAACAATCTGTTGCAGAGTATAGGCGTACAAGAAAAAACATTGACAGCCAAACCGTGATCGGGGAACATATCGGGGAACAAAAGCTGTTTTTTTGGAGCTACCGGGGAACACCCCCCCTCAACGAACCGGGGAACACGATGCTGACCGATGCTCAATGCCGAAACGCCACCTGCCCGCCAGACAAGAAGCGGGCGCGCCTAACCGACTCGGGCGGGTTGTATCTGGAAATCAGTCCCGCCGGTTCCAAGCGCTGGTTCCAGAAAATCTACCGCGGCGGCAAGGAAACCCGGCTGGCACTGGGCAGCTATCCGACTGTGGGCCTGACCGCAGCACGGCGGGCACGCGATGCGGCAAAGCTGAAAAAGGCCGAGGGGCAAGACCCTATCCAAGCGCGCAAGGTGGAGCGCCTGAAGGCCGTCAATCCGGCTGGTGACACATTCAGGGTGGTGGCCCTGGAGTGGTACGAGAAACAGGAGCCTCAATGGAGCGAAGCCCACGCAATACGGGCAAAGCGCCAGTTTGAACGCGACCTGTTTCCCTGGCTGGGGGATAGGCGGCTGGCTGATATCGAGCCCGTGGAGTTGCTGGCTACTCTACGTAAGATAGAGGAACGTGGCGCTGTGGAGACTGCCGACCGGGGCTTGATGCTGGCGCGGCAGGTATGGCGCTACGGCGTGGCAACCGGCAGGGTGAACCGGGACATTACCGGCGACCTGAAGGGCGCATTGGCCCCATATCGAGGAAAGCACTTTGCTGCAATTACCGACCCGGATACCTTGGGCGAACTGCTGCGCGCCATCAAGGGCTACAAGGGTGGCCCAGTGGTGCGTGCGGCCCTGCGCCTGGCCCCCATGCTGTTCCAGCGCCCCGGTGAGCTGCGCGGCGCAAGCTGGGCGGAAATCGATCTGGAGGCGGGGCTGTGGACTATCCCCGCTGTGCGGATGAAACGCACCAAGGACGGCAAGGAAAACGGGCAGCCCCACCTTGTCCCACTGCCCACCCAGGCCGTGCAGATACTGGAAGTGCTTAAGCCCTACACCGAATCAACGGGGCTGGTGTTCCCCGGCGAGCGCCAGCGCAGCAAACCCATATCCGAGAACTCGGTGCGCACGGCGCTGATATCCATGGGCTACACGCCTGACATACAGACCTGGCACGGATTCAGGGCCACGGCGCGCACCATGCTGGCCGAGCAATTGGAATGTGACCCGCTGGTGATCGAGGCGCAATTGGCCCATGCCGTGCGCGATGCCAATGGCAGGGCCTACAACCGCACCACCTACTTGAAGCAGCGCCAGACCATGATGCAGCGCTGGGTCGACTACCTTGACAAGCTGGCCGCTGGTGCTGACGTGATTCAGCTCAGGCAGGCATAGCCAATAGTTTGACGCCACGCCTTACCCGACGGGGGACCACCGGGACACCCTGACCCGGCGGCGCTGGCTTCTTCTCGGGGGAGCGAAACAGGGAACGCGATGAAGGTAATCATATCCATTGATGGGCGCGATGCAATCCCGGTGCGCGCCATCCCCCTGCTGACGGATTGGCATGTGCTGAGTCCTGATGTGTGCGCCGAGATTTTTTCTGGCAGGGCGGACACGACGGTGCAGCACATGGAGGGGCTGAGGTCATACCGTTTGGTCAATGGCGCTGTGCAGCAAGTGCCAGGCAGGGAGTGGCAAAACTGGACTGAGCGCCAGCTCGATGCGTGCAGTGAGCGGATACGCAACGATGAAGCGAACCACGAAATAGGCTATCAGCAGTGGCGGCGCGAATCTTTACTGATATTGCCCGCTGGCGTGTTTGCGTGGCGCGATGAGTTCGAGGCAGCGTTTCAGGCTGAGTATGGACAGGGCAGCATGCGCGAGCGGTTCAACCCAGAGACTTTCAACCTTACGGACTACGAACTGAACTACGACCCACAGCATGGGCCGCGCGATGATTGGCGCGAGGTGGTGATGGAAGGATTCATTTCAGCGCCCACGGATGCAGCGTTAGCACCCGACACGGTCAAGGGCGGCACACAACCCGCGCTGACTGATGAACAGAAGGACGAAATTGTGCGGTTGTATCAATGCGGGCACGGAAAATCGGTTCGCAGTCTTGCGATGCAATTCAATGTCTCACGTCGTACCGTTGACGCCGCACTTGCTGCCGCTGGAGCGAAGGTAATAACCCCGCGCAAAGGTGCGCAGGGGGTGCGCAGGGGGCGCACTGCGACCAGCAAGACCGCCCGGAAACCCGCATGAAATAAGGCTTTCAGCAAATTGCGCGGGGGCGCATATTGACTGCGCACGGGGGCGCACACGGAGACTGCCATCCACCGAAAACACCGGCAACCACTGCCGTGAAAGGATGGACAGCAATGGCACTTTGGCGAATCGACGCCTGCAAGGCTGAAACAGGCGACCGCAGCAACACCAGCATTTACAACGCCGTCCGTGACGGCCTGTTTACAAAGCCCGTGAAGATCGGCCCACGCGCTTCGGCGTGGCCTGATTACGAGGTGAAGGCCATCGTTTGTGCCCGCATTGCAGGCAAGACCGACGATGAAATCCGCGAACTGGTGAACCGCCTGCACGCCAAACGGGTGGATCAACTGGCGACGGTTTGAAGGGGTGGCGATGCACGCAGACAGCACCCCAACAGAAAAGCCCATCGGGGACGGCAATCACCCGGCAGGCCACGCAGACACGGCGACTGTAGCCCACGGGGCAGACAGCATCAACACCTTCAACATCCTGCGCAGCGCCTTTGCCGAGCAGGGACACCGCCTGGCCGTGCCCCGATTCACCGGTGTGCGCGGCGAGCAGGAAACCGACTTCAACGACTTGCACCAGCGCGAGGGATTGGACGCTGTACGCCAGTGCATGGATGCTGCTGCGATGGTGGAAACCGGCCCTGTCTTTCTACCCTTGGTCGATGCTGATACGGGCAGTGCATGGCCTGACCCCACACCATTGCCTGATGCCCTGCCACCCGTGGCCCCGTTCGATCCCGCGCTGTTACCTGAAGTTCTGCGAGCCTGGGTGATGGACATTGCCGAGCGCATGCAGTGCCCACCTGACTTCACCGCTGTGGGTGCGCTCACCGCACTGTCGAGTCTGATTGGTGCGCGTGTCGTGATGGCCCCGAAGCAGCATGATGATTGGCGCGTGGTGCCTAATCTGTGGGGGCTGATAGTGGGCAGGCCTGGTGTGATGAAGTCACCGGCGCTGGGCGAAGTCTTGAAGCCGTTGCACCGGCTTGAATCTACCGAGCGCGAGCAATGGCAGGCGGCGCACGATGCATGGGAACTTGACGCCAAGATAGCCGAACTGTCAGGCAAGGCGAACGAAAAGCAGGCGGCAAGCCTTGCTGCCAAAGACCCAGCCAAGGCACGCGCTTTACTGGCCCCCGTGCCCACTCCTGCTGAGCCCGCCATGCGACGCTACGTGGTCAACGACAGCACCGTGGAAGCGCTGGCTGACCTACTGGTGGAAGCCCCCTGGGGCCTACTGGTGTACCGCGATGAACTCCATGGGCTACTGTGCAGCATGGATAGGCAGGGGCAGGAAGGCGCACGTGGTTTCTACCTAACTGGCTACGACGGCAACCAAGGCTACGCAGTTGATCGCATAGGGCGTGGGCACAGCCACATACCTCGTGTCTGCATAGCGATGCTGGGGGGGATTCAACCTGGCAAGGTACAGAGCTATGTGCGCGAAGCCGTCAACGGCGGAGCAGGCGACGATGGCCTGTTGCAACGCTTTGGCCTTGCTGTGTGGCCCGACATTCAGCAGGATTACAAGCTGGTGGATCGATCCCCAGACACATCAGAGAAGCAGGCAGCATGGGCGGTATTTGAGCGCCTGAACCAGTTGCAACAGGCAACCGATGATGAACCCCAGGAGTGGCGGTTCAGCCCCGAGGCGCAAGACATCTTTTATAAATGGTTGGTGCCCTTCGAGACCGGCATTCGTGGCGATGAACTGCACCCGGCCCTGGTATCGCACCTGGCAAAGTGGCGCAAGCTAATTCCGGCGCTGGCGTTGATATTCGCGTTGATAGACACTCCGGATACTAACGGTGTGATCCATGAGTGCGAGCTGAAC
The DNA here is from genome assembly GCA_019104825.1 of Comamonas sp. Classification (GTDB taxonomy): domain Bacteria; phylum Pseudomonadota; class Gammaproteobacteria; order Burkholderiales; family Burkholderiaceae_C; genus Comamonas; species Comamonas nitrativorans. The sequence continues at coordinate 1,617 of JAHRXD010000225.1, read as the reverse complement.
CGGGCGCTGGCCTGGGCCGAGTACCTGCGCACCCATGCCGAGCGGCTGTATGCGGCGGTGCTGGTGCCCGAGACTAGTGGGGCCCATGCTTTGCTGGCGAAGATCAAAGGCGGCAGGCTATGCGATGGCGACGGCGTGCTGTGGGATTCGTTCACGCCCCGGCTGGTGGCCGTCAAGCATTGGACCGGACTGGGTTCGCCGGAGGCTGTGCGCAAGGCTGCGAATCTGCTGGCTGACTATGGCTGGCTGGCACGCGAGACCACGCCCACAAGTCAGGTAGGCGGTAGGCCTAGTGAGCGTTACATAATTCACCCGGAACTGCTGGGCACCGTAGGTAGGTGTGAATCATGAGCTCCTGGCTTGCACGTCTGCAAAATCAGAAAAGCCACGGCTCCTACGCTACAAAACATACGAAACCCATCCCGGCCGCTGATGCAAGAGGTTTTGTAGGTTTCGTAGCGTACCCCAAGGGACTTTTGAAAAAATCGACGGGGCTGTGATGCCTGCTAAAACTCCGGCGCCGACCACACCAGCGCCAGATCCTGGCTGCACAGCTGCGCCGTGAATGGACATGAGCTTTGCATGGCTTATAGCAGCAAGGAATCAGATTCGGAGGAGTAGACGATGGCAACGAGCAAAACCAACACGGGCAAGCCCCAGCGCGATTCGAAGAGGCTGGAAGTAGAGACACCAGCCAACGTGGCCCATCCAGAAAAATTGGCCGAACTGGCTACCGAAGGCGCACTCGCCGTGGTGACACTGCAAAACTACGCCGGTTGTGCTGAAACCCTCGGAGCAGCAGAGCTGCTGGCCGCCATGCGTCAGGCTGGTAATGAAATCGTGGCCGGAGACACAAGCCGATTAGAGCGTGTGCTTGCCCACCAGTTTTTGACGCTGGACACGGTGTTCAACAACCTGGCACAGCGATCCGGTAGGCAGGACAATTTCAAGGGTATCGAGGTGCTGATGCGGCTGGCCCTAAAGGCACAAGCCCAGGCGCGGGCCACGGCAGAAACGCTGGCGCTGATGAAAAACCCCATGCCGTACATCAAGCAGGCCAACATCGCCAACGGTCCGCAGCAGGTCAATAACGCTCAAGCTACACACGCGGAAAAAATACAAACTCAACCAAACGAACTATTGGAGCACCAGCATGGCAACACCCTGGACTTTGGAGCGACGGCAGCGCCAGGCCGAGCTGATTCGGCAATGGCAGCCGTGGGCAAGCAGCACCGGCCCAAAAACCGCAGAAGGTAAGATACGTTCAGCACGCAATGCTTATAAGGGTGGTCACCTGCAGCAGTTGCGGACGCTAACGGCTTCTCGCAAAACGTCCGCGACATCTTCGAGAAATTCGGTTTTGCCGCCACCCTGGACAAGCTGGCCGAAAAAAATCGCCTCTACCTGGTGGTGCAACGCTTTGCGGAAACCGACCTGTCCCCCGAAGAGGTGACGAATCACGACATGGGGCAAGCGTTTGAAGAGCTGCTGCGCAAGTTCAACGACGTATCCCCAGCCGGTGAGCAATACACCCCGCGCGATGTGATCGAGCTGATGGTGACGCTGCTGTTCAACGGCGATGACGAGGCCCTGTCCGTGCCCGGCGTGGTGCGCACC
>JAHRXD010000123.1 GCA_019104825.1 Comamonas sp. | reverse complement strand
CACGATCAGACCCACGGCAAAGTTGCCGCCGATCAAGAAGTGGCCGAAGGCCTCGATCACCGCCCCGGCAGCACCGGGGCCGGTATGCCCTTCCATCAGCACCACCCGGGTCGAGGCCACGTTGAGCGACAGGCGCATCAGGGTCGTCAGCAGCAGCACCGAAGGGAAGGCGGCAAAGTCCAGCGGCTTGATCATGTATGCGGCGATCATCATCACCATCAGCGCCACGGCAATGTTCAAGGTGAAGAAAGTGTCCAGCAGCCACGGCGGAATGGGCAGCACCATGAGCGCCAGAATCGCGATCACCAATACCGGTGCAGCCAGCCCTTGCGCAGCCAGTCCACGCTGGCCGACCCATTGCTGGAGATTTTTCAGACTTGCGGTACTCATAGCACGACCACCTTCTTCGATTTATCAAACGTTCTGCGCCGGGGGGCGCTTTTTGCTGTGCGGATCCAGCTCTTGCGGCACGTCCGGCTGCACCAGCGCACCCGGCGCAGGAGCATCCCCACGCAGGCTGGCTTTGAGACGATAGACATAGGCCAGCACCTGGGCAACGGCGGTATAGAGCTGGGCCGGTATGGCCTGATCCAGCTCGGCATGGGCGTACAAGGCCCGGGCCAGCATCGGTGACTCCAGCACCGGCACGCTGTGGGCCTTGGCCACTTCACGGATTTTCAAAGCGATCAAATCCGCCCCCATGGCCACCACTTGAGGCGCTGCCATGGTCGCTTCGTCGTAGCGCAGGGCCACGGCGTAGTGGGTCGGGTTGGTGACCACGAAGTCGGCCGTCGGCACGCGGGAGACAGAGGCACGGTGCGCCATCTCGCGCTGCTTTTGGCGAATCTTGCCCTTGACCTCCGGGCTGCCTTCGGACTCCTTGTGTTCCTGTTTGACTTCCTGGTGGCTCATCTTCAAGCGCTGCAGGAACAGGAATTTCTGCAAGGGCACGTCAATCAGGGCAATGATGAACACGACCAGCATCAGCATGGCAAGGCCGGACAGGATCCAGTTGCCCACCATGGCCAGCGCCATCGGACTGCCCTGGGCGGGCAGTTTGGCGACATAAGGAATGCCATCGCGGATATGCAGCCAGGCGACAAAACCCAGAATCAACGTGAGTGCCACGTTTTTCAGCGCCGTTATCAACTGCTGCTTGGAAAACACATTGCCCAGCCCGGCCAGGGGATTGAGCTTGCTGAACTTGGGCATGATGGGCTTCCAGCTGAAGACCCAGCCGCCAGACATCAGACTGAGCAAGATGGAGGCGATATTGATGCACAGGGCAAACACACACACCCCGGCAATGCCCAGGCCCATCATGCTTGCCAGGCGCTCCAGCATCAGTTGCGGCACCAGCACGCTGGCCCCATCAAAGGTCAGTTGCCGCCCCATTTCGATACGCATGTGCTGCAGCAAAGTCGGCCCCCCTGCCAGCACCACGGCACAGCCCATGCCCAAAACCGCCAGATGCGACAGATCCCGCGAACGCGACGTCTGTCCGTTCTGGCGGGTTTTCTGCAGCTTCCTGGCGGTTGCTGGAAGGGATTTATCTTGGCTCGATTCCATGGTGGCATGAGAGGTAAGGTCTCATGCCATTGTCCGGATCCGCCTTCCCGGTAAAGCAGGAATAAGCGCTTGTTAAGCGGCGCTTATTCTTTCACCCGGATACAAAAGAGTCCGAAATAACTTAAAAACAGGAGCTTATACTGCTTGCTCCACAAGGGTTTAAGGTGCTTTTTATTAAAAACCCAAGCTGGCAAGCAAATCGTCCACTTCGGACTGCGAGGACACCACATTGGGCGAGCCTTGCGGGTCGACCACCGGGCCGCTGAGTTCCGGGTGTGCCGGTGACGCCACTTCCCCGGAAGCGCCTTCTGCAAGGGCTGCGGCCCAGGCATCCTCGGCATTCGCCGCTTCCGGCACAGGCTCGGTAGCCGGTGTCACAGGCACCGCACCAGGAGGCGCGGTTTGCAGCAGCAGCTCGACCAGTTGACTTTCCAGGTTCGAGGCAAGGCTAACCACCTTGGCGATCACTTGTCCGGTCAGGTCATGAAAATCCTGGGCCATCATGATGTCGGTGAGCTGCTGATCCACGATTTCCGTGGATTTTTCCATCTCTTCCAGGTAATTCATGATGTGGCCCTTGGCCACAGCCGCCACAGGATCGGCAATCATGGACTGCCGCATCCGTTTGGTTTCACTGACGATAGTGGTTTGCCGTACCTTCGCGTCATCGACCAGGGTGAGGACTTTTTCCGCCGCTTCGCCTGTCAGGCGGGCGATATAGGACAAGCGATTCTGGGCGTCGGGCAGCTTGTCGGCAGAACTGCGCAGGCGGTCGGCATACCCCAACTCACGCAGAGCATCGTGCAACTGACGTGTCAGCAAGCCCAGTTTGTTGTGTACCCCGCCTTGGCCCAGACTGGCTGCAGGGGCATCCACAGGGGGTGGGGACTGTTCTTCTTGCATAACGCTTTACGCCAGACCCTGCTTTTTCAGGATCAGGTTTACTTTCTCTTCCAAGGTCGCCTTGGTGAAGGGCTTGACGATATAACCGGCCGCTCCGCCCTGGGCGGCAGCCACGATATCCTCCTTGCGGGCCTCGGCCGTCACCATCAGCACCGGCAGGTGCTTGAGTTTTTCGTCCGACTTCACTTCAGCCAGAAGCTGAAAGCCGTTCATGTTCGGCATGTTGATGTCGGTTACGACAAAATCGAACTTGCTGCTGCGCAGCTTCTGCAGGGCAACGACACCATCTTCGGCTTCATCAGCTTCGGAAAACCCGCTTTCCTTCAGCAGGTTGCGCACGATACGGCGCATGGTGGAGAAGTCGTCGACGATCAAAAAACGAAGGGCAGTATTCGCCACACGGGCCCCTTTCGGTCAAAAGTTATTAGTCAAGGTGCAGTCGAACTGGTCGCAGTCGGCTGCGCTGCCAATCCATCTGCCAATGCCGGTATTGTCTCCGGTTCAGAGGGTGGATTGTCCGGGGTTTGCCCTGCCAGCACTTGCGGCACGGCGGTTTCCTGGGTAACGACCTGGGGGGGTTTCCCCAGGAGTCGCTCCTCGGCCTCGCGCGTGAGGACGGTAATCGTGATGCGCCGGTTTTGCGGCGCACGCGGTTGATCGGGCAACAGCAAATCCGTAGAGGCCAACCCGACGACCCGGGCCAGCTTGTCGTCCGGCATGCCGGCAGCCACCAGTTCACGGCGGGAAGCATTGGCACGGTCTACCGACAATTCCCAGTTGCCATAACCACGCTCACCATTGCCGTACGGAGCGGCATCGGTGTGGCCCGCCAGGCTGATACGGTTTTCCACGCCCCCCAACGCTGCCCCCACTTCACGCAGGATGTCACGCATATACGGTTTGACGATGGCGCTGCCGATGTCGAACATGGGACGGTTCTGCTCGTCAACGATCTGGATTTGCAGGCCATCCGGCGTGACGTCCATGCGGATTTGCGAGCGGTATTCGTTAAGGGTGGCGTTGCTGGAGATCACGGCATCGATCTTGGCCCGCAACGCCTTGATACGCTGCGCATCTTCCTGGGCACGCCGGGCCTTGGCATCAATGTCCTTGCGTCGGCTGGTATCGACGTCGGCTTCCGAACGCTTGACCTGACCACTGATACGGGCCAGGTCGGTGCCGCCGCCCGGAATGATGCTGGAGCTGTTGCCAGCACCATCACCGCCCTGCATGGCCACTTTCAGCGGGGAATTGAAGTAGGCAGCAATCCCTTGCAAGTCCCCCTTGGCCGTGGAGCCAAGCAGCCACATCAGCAGGAAAAAGGCCATCATGGCCGTCACAAAGTCGGCATAGGCGATCTTCCACGCGCCGCCATGAGCGCCATGCCCACCTTTCTTGACGCGCTTGATGATGATGGGCTGGAGCTTTTTCTCGCTCCCGCCTGCCTGACCCTGGGGAGAGGTTGCCATTTACTTCTTGCCCTTGACGTGGGACTCCAGCTCCAGGAATCCAGGGCGCTCGGTGGAGAACAGCACCTTGCGACCAAACTCGATGGCGGTGGGCGGGTTGTAGCCCTGCATACTGGCAATCAAGGTGCATTTGATGCAGTCAAATTCCTTGGAAGCATCCTGCACGTTGTGTTCGACCAGGCAAGCCATCGGCTCCACCAGGGCGTAGGACAACAGAATCCCCAGGAACGTACCGACCAGGGCTGAAGCAATCATCCCGCCCAACACCGAGGGCGGCTGCCCGACGGAACCCATCGTATTGACCACCCCCAGCACGGCCGCGACGATGCCGAAGGCCGGCAAGGCGCCCGCCAGACGCTGCAAAGCCGCCACCGGGCGGTGTGCTTCCTGATGGTGGGCATCGATCTCGTTCTCCATGAGGGATTCGATCTCATGCGAATTGAGATTGCCGGAAACCATCATGCGCAGATAGTCGGTCATGAAGTCCATCAGATGATGGTCTGCCAGCAGATTGGGGTATTTCTGGAACATGGGGGAGTTTTGCGGCTCCTCCACATCTCCCTCAATGGACATCAGCCCTTCCTTGCGGGCTTTTTGCAGGATGTCGTAGAGCAGCGCCAGCAAATCCATGAAGCGGGCCTTGTTCTGCCGCGCTCCCTTGAAAGCATTCAGAACCGCCGCCATCGTGGCCTTGAGCACTTTGGGAGGATTGGAAACCAGGAATGCGCCAAAGGCCGAACCACCAATGGTGGCCATTTCGAAGGGCAGCGCCGCGGCCAGGACGGCAACGTTGCCGCCGTGCAAGACATACACGCCGAACACGCAACCGAAAGCGATGGCATAACCAATAAGGACAAACATAGGGGGTGGATTTTGTCAGACTGCCGGGCAGTCAAAAAAAGGAACTAAAGGGGCAATACCGTATTTCTTGTCGGCTCGAACGCGGCAATCTTGAGACCTGCACTGTATCTTGCCCCGTTGATCGAAGCACAAAGACGGTGTTTACCGCAGGCAACGTAAAAAACGCCAGTTTCTACCATCGGGGCTTGCAACACCTCAAAAGACTGGCCAAACCGCGCCGTAATCGTTCAGGATGGTATCCAGTGGCTGGTCGTGCGCTTCCGGCTCAAAGCAATCGATGTACCCCGCTGCAAACCCCAGGCCCACGGTAAACGGCTTGGGCTGCAACTGCGCCAGGGTACGGTCGTAAAAGCCGCCGCCATAGCCCAGGCGGTAGCCCCCGGCGCCGTAACCGACGCAAGGGACGAAAAGCAGGGTCGGCTCGATCACTTCGGTATCCTTGGGTTTGGGAATGCCATAGGCATCCTCCTCCATCGGGCAACCGGGGTACCAGACGTGAAACCGCATCGTTTTGGTGACTTTGTCGATCACCGGCAGGCCGATGCGGCGCAATTGTGGCTTGTCGAGCAGTTCGCCGTCTTCCTTCCAGCGGTGCAGCACCGGCAATGGATCGAACTCGCCCTTGATCGGCCAGTACGCGCCGATCACCGTATCGGTACGCCCGACCAGCCAGATGCGCATGGCCCTTTGCAAGGCCTGGTTGCACTCCTGGCGGTCGGACATCTGCAAACGCGCTTGCACCAGGCTGCGACGAAGGGCTACTTTGTCCATCAGATAATCCACACAATGAAACGGCTTGCAATTCTGACACCGCTGGTGGCTTTGGCCGCCACATTCACCCTCCCTGGCGTTGTTTTCGCGCAGCCTTCGGGCGACGATGTGCTGTTGCAGATGCAACAGGCCGCCCGCAAGCAGGACAGCAAGACCCTCACTGCCCTGCTGCCCGCCACCCAGGGCCACCCGCTGGAGGTCTGGGCGCAGTACTGGGCGCTCAAGGCCCGGCTGGACAGCGCCACCAGCCAGGAAGTGGAAGACTTCCTGCAACGCTGGCGCGGCACCTACCAGGAAGACCGGCTGCGCAACGACTGGCTGCTGTTACTGGGCCAGCGCCGCGACTGGGCGGAATTCGAGCGCCTGCACACCGACTTCCGGATGCAGGACGACAAGCAGTTGCGCTGTTACGACCTGGCCATCGCCAGCATGGAAGGCCGCCTGCCTGCCCACGCCAGCACGCAACTACAGCAGCTGTGGCTGGACCAACCGGCCAGTGACGATGGCTGCACCTACGCGGCCAGTACCCTGTACGCGGCCCAGCAACTGCCCGCCCAGGCCGTGTGGCAACGCGCCCGCCTGGGGGCAGAACGCAACCAGCTCGGTACCGCCCGCAACGCGCTGGCCATTGCCGCCCCGCAGCACGTAGGCCCGCTGGCCGGGCTGTTCAAGTCCCCGTTGCAATACCTCAACGCCAGCAAAACCACCCCGCCTGCGGCCCTGGCGACGCTGGCCCTCATCCGCCTGGCGGCCAGCGACCCCGACCAGGCGGCCCAGTTGCTGCGCACGCGCTGGCAGAAGACCCTGTCCGCCGAGGAGCGCCACTGGGTCTGGGGCGTGATCGGCAAGGTTGCCGCGCGGCGCCTGTCCGACGACGCGCTGGGCTACTTTGCCGAAGTCCAGCAGCTCACCGACCTGAACGACGACAGCCTGGCCTGGCTGGCCCGCGCGGCTTTGCGGGCGGGCCAATGGGGTCTGGTGCAGCAGGCGATCGCCGCCATGTCCACCGCGCAGCAGCAGGACAGCACCTGGGTCTACTGGAAGGCCCGCACCCTGCTGGCCCAGGGCACGCCGCAAGGCCAGGAACAGGCCCAGGCGCTGCTGGGCAGCATTGCTGGCGTCGACGGCTTCTATGAGCAGTTGGCCCGCGAAGACCTGGGACAGGCCGTGCTGCCGCCGCCCGAACCCCAGCCGCCCACCGCCGAAGAAGCCGCCCGCGCCCGCGCCAATCCCGGCCTGGCACGGGCGCTGTACGCCATCCGCATCGGCCTGCGCAGCGAGGGCGTACGCGAATGGAACTACACCACCAACCTGCACCAGCCCGGCGGCATGAACGACCGCGAGCTGCTGGCCGCCGCCGCCCTCGCCTGCCAGGCCCAGGTGTGGGATCGC